>JACRDR010000274.1 GCA_016212845.1 Elusimicrobiota bacterium | reverse complement strand
CCGGCCGAACTTCCCGTGGTGGAAGTCCTCGATCGCCTGATTGATCTCGTCGACCGAGTTCATCACGAACGGGCCGTAGTGCACCAGCGGCTCCTCGATCGGCGCCCCGCTCAAGAACATCACGACCGCTTTCGACCGCGCCTCCAAGTTCACCTCGTCGCCGTCGTTCTTGAAGAGGATGAACTCCCCTTCCGTGACCGCGCGCGAGCCGTTGGCGGCCACCGTGCCGCCGAGCACGAGCGCGGCGGTGTTGAAGTCTTTCGGCGTCGGCAGGCGGACCTTCGCGCCGGCCTCGAGCCGCAGGTCGAGCATGTGGACCGGGCTGAAGGTCTTCGCCGCGCCCTGCGTCGCGCCCCAGTCGCCTGCGACCACCCGCACGGAGCCCTGCCCCCTCGCGAGCGGCGTCTCGGGGATGACCGCCTTCTCGAGCGCCTGGTAGTTCGGCGCGGCGAGCTTGTGCTTGCGCGGCAGATTCACCCAGATCTGGATCATGTGCATGACGCCGCCCGCGCGGGCGAAGGTCTCCTCGTGGTATTCGTTGTGGAGGATGCCCTGGCCCGCCGTCATCCACTGGACCTCGTCCGGCCGGATCACTCCGCCGTTGCCGGCGCTGTCGCGATGCGCCACCGAACCCTGATACGCGAGCGTCACCGTCTCGAAGCCGCGGTGCGGATGCGTGCCCACGCCGCGTTTCTTGCTCGTCGGCGAATAGAGCTCGGGCTTCTGGTAGTCCAAGAGGAAGAACGGGCTCATCCGCTTCTCGAAGTCGGTCGCCGACGGGAAATAGTTGCTCACGTGAAAGCCGTCGCCCACCCAATGCTCGGGCGCTCCGCGGAAAATGCGGTCGATCGTTCGGTTCATAACCCCTCCCGTGCTACGGCCAAGCCCAGCTTGCGGCAAAGGCGGCGAAGCTCGTCCTGCTCGGCGGCAGAGAGCGCGCCGAGGCGCTCCGTCAGCTCGCGCGCGTGCGCCGGAAAAAGCTCGGCGATCAGGCGGCGTCCGGCCGGCGTCAGCGCGACGCGGACGAAGCGTCCGTCCTCCTTCCCGCGGACGCGGGAGACCAGCCCTCGCTTCTCGAGTCCCCCGACCACCGCGGTGATGCTGCCGCAGGCGCGCAGAAGCTTCGCCGCGAGCTCGCCCTGGCACAACTCGCCGCGATGCAGCAGCGCTTCGAGCACCCCGAACTGGCTCGGGGTCAGGCCGCGGCCCGCGAGACGGCGGTGGACGTGGCTCGAGAGCGCGTCCGCCGAGCGCATGAGCGCGATGAAGGCGCTCAGCGCCCGGACTTCCGAAGGACTGCCGTCGTAGTGGCTCGGCATATTGTTTTGATATCAAAATAATAGCAGACCGGCGCCCCGGTTTCAACCCCTCAACAACCCAGGCCCAATGGACCTATTCCGTCCAGGCCCATTGGGCCTGCCCGAAGCTGGGTCCATCGGGCACCCTGGTCGCGCTCCGACACGGAGCGGGAGAATTATGAGACTTCACGGGATCCTCGCCTTCGCCATCCTCCTCGCCGGCGCCGCCGGCTCGACCGCCGCCCCCGACGCGTCGTTCGAAGACGCGATCAAGACGCCCTTCGCCGCGATCCAGAAGGCCGCGTCGAAGCAGCCCGGCGTGAAGGCCGCCGCGTTTGACCAACGCCGCGGGCCGGGCGACTGGCGCCGCGAGCCCGACTGGGGCCGCGACGGCCGGGGCCGAGGACCCGGCGACCGCTGGCCGGGTGACCGCTGGCCGGGCGACGGCCGCGGAGGCGGCTACCGCAGGGAGGCCTGCTACGGCTTCGACCGCGGCTGGGAAGAGCACTGGGGCGGCCACGGCGGCTTCAACTTTTCGCCGCAGGAAGCCTGCCGCGCCTGCAAGAACCCGACGGGACCCCACGGCTCCTGCACGTTCCGGTGCGGCGTCGAGGCGACGCAGTGCAAAGCCGAGTTCGTCCGCCGCGACGGCACGACGGGCGGCTTCGACTACGAGGGACGCCCCTCCGACAACCGGTGGGACGCCGAGGACAACGCGCTCTCGCGCTGCCGAAACGAAAACTGGAACGATCGAGACGGCGGGCAGTGCCGCATCAAGCGCTGCGACCAGGTCCAGGAGACCACCCGCTCCGGCGGCTGCTGACCCGAACGCGACCCGAACGAGGGGACTGTCCCCGCTTCATATCACGCAGAGCGGCAGGCCCGTCAGCACGCGCGAACGGCCGTCGATCGGCAGCTTTCCCTCCGAGACCGTGAAGCCCGCCTGCGCCCCGAGTTCGGCCAGGTGCCGCATCCACGGCTTGTAGGACATCCCGTTGTCGGAGCAGCACGGGACGATCGCGAACGGGATCCGGTGCTTGGCCGCGTACTCGATGATGAGCCGCGTCGCGCCGTCGGGATGAAGCCCCGCCACGAGATCGCACTCGCAGGGCTCCTCCAGGGTGAAGCGCCGCTCCGCGAAACGGACGGGCAGGCGCTTGCGGCGGGAGTCGAAGGTCGTCGTCTCGATCCCGAGCACGGTCAGCGCCGCGTTGAGGCCGCCCATGCCGCCGGCGACGTCGAAGACCCGGCGGACGTTCGGCAGGCTTTCCTTTATATGGGCGGCGAAGAGCGCGAAGCGGCGCTTATCCGCCATCAGCGTCCGGAAAGGGCGGAGCCGAGCTCCTTTTCCAGCGCCGCCACGAAAGCGCCCGCGGTCGGGTAATCGGCCCGCAGGCCGCTCCAGCGCCCCGCGAGCACGCGGAACGTCGCGGAACGGTCATCGAGCTGGATCCGGATGCGATGGCCGGTGATGAGGCTGGCCGGCGCGCTCCTCGGCTTGCCCAAGTCGACTACCAGATCGTCGGCGCCGACGCCGTGGTCGCGCAGCACCATCAGCGCCGACGCGCGCAGCCGCGGCTCGAGGCGTTCCAGTTCCATGCCGCCAGTCTAATAAATGCGGGCCGCCAGCCGAAACGGCACCGAATCGAGACGGCGGCGACATGGACCCCCCTCCGCCGCCGGCGCGATAATCGGGACATGTTCCTCGACGCGTTCTGGCCCATCAGCCGCGCCCGCAAATGGAGCGAGGCCGCGCCGCGCTGGGAGGGCGAATACTGCTTCGGCCCGGAAAGCCCGGAGCGGGTCGTCTTGGGCGTCTTCGGCGACAGCGTGGGCTGCGGGCTCGGGGTCACGAAGATCGAGCGGACGTTCGCCGGCGGCGTCGCGCTCCGATTGGCCCGCGAGCGCCGCGTGCTCTGCCGGATCAACGCCGTCTCGGGAGCCCGAAGCCGCGAGCTGGCCGAGCAGGGCCCGGCGGGCGACGAGCGGTTCGCGGTCGTCTCGATCGGGACCAACGACATCATCCACGGCGAGAAGCCGTCGGCGCTCGAGGGCGCCCTATCCTCGTTCCTGGAAAGCCT
>JACRDR010000038.1 GCA_016212845.1 Elusimicrobiota bacterium | reverse complement strand
GCGGAACCACGTGGCAGGGGCTCTTCTACGTGCCGGCGCTGGTGGTGACGGCGATGGCGGCCGTCTCGCATTTCGCCGCGAAGGCGAGCCCGGAGGACGTCCTGCCGGCGGTCAAATTCGGGCGGAAAGCCGGCCGGCGGCCGCCGGCCGCGTCGTTCGGGGAAAAGCCGGCGGCGTGGACGATCGTTAAGCGGCTGTTTTCGATCCCCCTCTTCCGGCAGGTGCTCGTCTTCAGCTTCGTGATCCACATCCTCCGGTCGTTCTTCATGGTGTGGGTGCCGAAGTTCATGGTGGATCTCGGCATGGCGAACGTGAAGGCGGGGCTGACGTCGGCGGTGTTCCCTCTCATGGGAGTGCTCGGCACGATCGCGCTGGGCTGGTACACCGACCGCTACGCGAAGGACGGGGACCGGACGGGAGCGATGTGGAAGATGCTCGTGGGGTTGGTCTTCTCGCTCGCGGCGATCGCGCTATTGATCCCCTACGGACTGGAGCATCAAGCCGGGATCGTCTTGCTCCTGGGCGCGAGCGGCCTGTTCTTGTACGGACCGTACTCGATGTCCTCGGGCTGCATGAGCCTCGACATCGCGGGGCCCGAGGGCGCCGGGACGTGCACCGGGCTCATCGATGGAATCGGCTACATCGGCGGCGCGCTGGCGTCGTGGGGCGCCGGCGTAGTGGCCGACCGGTTCGGGTGGACGCAGGTTTTTTGGGCGCTCGCGGGCTTCGCGGCGTTCACGGTCGCCTGGACCTATCACATGAGCCGCTCGGCGCGACGCGGCACGGAGGAGTCGATGATGAAGGGAGCCGCCGTCGCCGGTTTGATCTTGGCCTGCCTGGGAAGCGCGTCGGCCTTCGAGGTCGAAGGCCATCGCGGGGCGCGGTGGGTGCGTCCGGAAAACACGCTCGCGGCGTTCCGCTACGCGCTGGAGGCGGGCGTCGACACGCTCGAGCTCGACCTGCACGCGACGAAGGACGACGTGCTGGTGGTGACGCACGATCCGTTCCTGAGCCCCGAGCTCTGCCTCGGCCCCAACGGCGAGCGGCTGACGGAGAAGGCATGGGTGCGGAAGCTCACGCTAAAGGAGCTTCAGCGCTACGACTGCGGCTCCTTGGTGAACCCGCGATTCAAGGCGCAGGTCGCGCAGCCCGGCGAGCGAATCCCGAGCTTCGAGGAGCTCCTCGCCTGGCTCGACACGGAAGAGAACCCGCGGGCGAAGACGGTGCTCCTAAACGTCGAGACGAAAAGCGAGCCGGAACATCCGGATTGGACGCCGGAACCCGAGCCGTTTACGAAACTCGTGCTGGCCTCGGTGAAGAAGCACAAGCTCGGCAAGCGCTTCGTCCTGCAGTCCTTCGATTACCGGACGCTCGAGGCGGCGAAGAAGCTGTCGCCGAAAACGACGCTCTCGGCGCTCGTGGAGTTCCGGCCGAAGGAACCTCTCGTCGAGCTGGCAAAAAGGCTCAAGGCGGACATCGTTTCGCCCGACCACGCGTGGCTGACGAAGGAGGACGTCGACGCGCTGCACGCGGCCCGCGTGAAAGTCGTGCCGTGGACGGCGAACGACGAAGCGGCGTGGAGGAAGCTCGACGGCTACGGGGTGGACGGGATCATCTCGGACGACCCGAAGTCCCTGCTCGAGTACCGCGCCAAGCGGAACTAGCCGGGTGCGGATAAGCCCCCTGGCCCGCCCTCCGGCCGGACCTTCTAACTTGCTATCCTCTCCGTCGTGAGCAAGCTCAAGGAGTTTCTCCATTTCGTTTACGACGTGCAGGGCCTCATCCAGTGGGGAGGTCTCTCGCTCGTCTGCCTGATCGTGTTCATCGAGACCGGCCTGTTCATGGGCTTCTTTTTGCCCGGCGACTCCCTGCTCGTGTCCGCCGGCATCTTCGCCCGGGCGGGCGTCCTCCCTCTCGGCTGGCTCCTCGTCTTGGGCTGCATCGCCGCGGTCACCGGCGACCAGCTCGGCTACATCATCGGCTGGCGCACCGGCCAGGCGCTCTATTCCTGGCCCGACTCGCTCTTCTTCAAGAAGAAGCACCTCGAACGCACGCAGAAGTTCTACGCGAAGCACGGCGCCAAGACGATCGTCTTCGCCCGCTTCGTGCCGATCGTGCGCACGTTCGCCCCCCTCGTCGCCGGCGTGGCGCAAATGGAGTACAAGACGTTCGTCTCCTATAACGTCTTCGGCGGGATCTTCTGGGTGCTGAGCACCGTGCTCGGCGGCTACTGCCTCGCCTCGCTCGTGCCGGACATCGAGAAAAAGATCCACATGGTGATCGTGGTCGTCGTGATCCTCTCGATCATCCCGGCGGCCGTCGAGATCCTGCGCGAGCGCCGCAAGTCCGCCTCCGCCTGAGCATGACGGCGGCGCCCTTCCTCTTCGCGGCGCTCTGCGTGATGGCGCTGGCGTACCGCTACTACAGCGCATTCATCGCCGCAAGGCTGCTCGCGCTCGACGATCGCCGCCGCACGCCGGCGCACCGGCTCAACGACGGCAGCAACTTCCACCCGACGAACCGCTGGGTGCTCTTCGGCCACCACTTCGCGGCGATCTCGGGCGCGGGCCCGCTGATCGGGCCGGTGCTCGCGGCGCAGTTCGGGTTCCTGCCGGGCTTCATTTGGCTGCTCGCGGGCGTCGTGCTCGCGGGCGCGGTCCACGACTTCACGATCCTGGTGCTTTCCGTCCGCCACGACGGCCGCTCGCTCGCCGAGATCGCCCGCCGCGAGGTCGGCCCGGTCGCAGGCTTTGTGGCCTCCCTCGCGATCCTCCTCATCGTGATCATCGCGCTCGCCGGCCTCGGCATCGCGGTGGTTAACGCGCTGGCGCACAGCTCCTGGGGCACGTTCACGATCGGAGCGACGATCCCGGCCGCGCTCCTCGTCGGGCTCTACATGTACAAGCTCCGGCCGGGGCGCATCGCCGAGGCCAGCGCGGTCGGCGTGACGCTCGTCTTGGCCGCGGTGATCGCCGGCGCCTGGGTGCCCGACACTTCGCTCG
>JACRDR010000037.1 GCA_016212845.1 Elusimicrobiota bacterium | reverse complement strand
GAGGCCGCGGCGGGCTACCAGAAGCTGGTCGAGCGCGGCTCGCCCAAGGCGCTCTTGCCGGTGGCGATGGCGGATCTCGGGCTTGCGCTGGAAGCGGCGGGGGATTGCAAGGGCTCGATCGAGGCGAACCAGCGGCTCTTGGACACTTTCCAGGATCACTTCAAGGCGCCGCAGGCGCAGGCCTCGATGGTCCGCTGCTACGCGGCGACCGGACAGCCGGCGCTGGCCAAGTCGACTTTGGATCGCATCGTGCTGCTGTACCCGGAGTCGTATTGGGCGCAGTGGGCGAAGACGAAATTGAATCCGGCCCCGGCCCCCGTCAAGAAAACCCCTTGACGGATTGGGAAAGTACTGATATAACCACGTTCCAGTCGCAACGTTAGCACCACTTTCCTCACCTAAGCGCCGAGCGCCTCGAACCCGAGGCCTCGGCGCTTCGCTTTTCGCACCGGCCGCCCCGTCCGCCGACGGGGGATTCGGACCGGGTGAAACAGAACAACACTCAATGACACTACATGCGTTCATATATCGGCTAGTGGACGTAAAAAAAGCTTGACATGAAAAACACCCTTTTGTCAGAATCGCTGCGCTCACGGAGGAGACCCGTAAGGGCTCCTGAGAAACGTAGGCATCCCCTAAGGGAATGCTGAGCCGTGAGGCAGGCGTCCTGAAACGGGATGCCTACGATGACGTAAAGGGAGGTAATGCATGAAGATGCTCCTGGGTTCTGCACTGACCCTGGCCCTTGTTCTTCCTTCGGGGCCGGCCAGCGCTGAACTTCTTAAGAACCTGAAGACCACCGGTAGCGTGGACCTGCAGATGGTCTCGTCCCGCAACATCGGTGACCTTCGGACGCAGCAAAACGCGAACGGCGGCGGCGCGGTCGGCGCTTTCGGAGCCTACACCGGCAACGACCTGCTCGGAACGTCGCAGACTCGCGTGATCGCGGGTCTCAGCTGGGACCTGCTGGACGACGTTCACGCGAAGGTCAGCCTTCGCAAGAACGACCGCACCTGGGGTACCACCGGCTCGGCCGGTCAGGGCGCGGCGGGCAGCCAGGCGCTGGGTCACCGCGACACCGCGGGTACGGCGACGAACGGCGTGCTCGGAAACACGTTCGTGAACGAAGCGTGGGTGAAGGTCGACAAGCTGTTCGGTCACCTCGACACCACGCTCGGCCGCCAGTTCTGGGGCGAGCCCGGCGACTTGGTCGCCTTCTGGGGCCCGAAGAACGTGTACGGCCTCTTCGTCACCGCGATCGACGCGGCGGCGGTCTCGGCGTCCAACGACTGGATGAACTTCCAGGGCATCGCGGGCAAGACCGCGGGCTCCGCCGTCGGCGTCGTTGCCGGCGCGGACGTGGACGTTCGCGGCATCGACGTGGCCTGGAAGATGCTCCCGGTGAAGGTCAACACCTTCGTCTGGAACCAGGTTACGCACGCCGGTGCGGCGCTCGGCACCGCGCCCGGCGCGGCGACTGCGGGCGGCCTCAACGACAACCTCTGGCTCTACGGCGCCAAGGTCAAGGGTGAGGCGATGGGCGGCTGGTTCTCCGGAACCGTTGCCTTGAACGCCGGCACGAACCGCAACAACGCGACCGCTGCGACCGGTCTTCCGGCCGCCAGCGCGAACTACATCGGCAAGGCCATCCTGCTCGACGCCGGCTACAAGATGGACGTGGCCGACATCGGCGGCTTCACTCCCTGGGCGACCTGGGGCTGGGGCTCCGGACGGCACAACACGGGCTCGCGCCACAACGAGAACTTCACCACCATCGCCTCGGACTTCCGTCCGGGCGTGATGTATGGCCGGTTCAACTCGGTGAGCTCGTACAACCTCGGCAACGCGATCGGCGGCGGTATCACCACCTACGACGGCGTTGGCGGCGTTGCGGCTCCGGGCCTCACCAACCGCATCATCTGGGGCGGCGGCCTGAAGTTCAACTGTGCGCGGCATCAGAAGTCGACCCTCGGCGTGTCCTACTGGGACTTCAACTACCAGCGGGCGACGCAGGTCGGCGCGACCCCTGCGACGGCGGTCGGCAACCGGCACATCGGCTCGGAACTCGACGTCCAGCTCGACTGGGCGCACTCCGAGAACGTGATGCTGTCCGGCGGTTGGGCGACGTTCGCCCCCGGCGGCTTCATCAAGGAGTCGGTGCGCGCGGCCTCCGGCGGCGCGGGCGTGGGCGTTAACCCGGCCACGATGCTGTTCGCCGACGTCAGCGTTAAGTTCTAAGCTGATATCGCAAGTAAAGACCCCCCGGCTCCGGCCGGGGGGTCTTTCTTTTTTACGCAACTCGCGGTATATCCGTGCCGGTGCCTGGATTTTTTTGCTACGATCCCGTCCGCATGCGTAGGCCACTGGGCATCGCCCTTGCCGCGCTGGTCCTGGCGCCTCCGGTCTTCGGCGCCGCCCGCCTCGACGTTTCCACGGCCTATAAGCTCCGCGGTGTGTCGTACAAGAACATGCACATCTCGGATCCGGTGCAGAACAAGTCCTTCCTCAGCCAGAACGCGCGTCTGGGCTTCGCGGTGCGCGACATCGAACTGACGGGGGGGAGCGGCCCCGAGCCCGTGACGATGGACGTCGCGCTGTCCCTCCGCGCGGTCGGCGTGGCCGGCTCGACCGGACCGGTCCTCGCGCCGTTCGACCAGGCGGCCCAGCGCTACCCGAACGTAGAGTTCATGCCGTTCATCGAGAACGCGTACCTGCGCGCCCACGGCCTCTTCGGCTACCCGATGGACGTCACGATGGGCCAGCAGGCGTACACGGTCGGCAGCGGCCTCCTGCTCTCGGACGACGGCGCGGGGCTCACCGGCGTCTCGGCCCGCGGCAGTCTGCCCTGGTGGGACATGAAGCTGGACGGCTACATCTTCCAGCCCCGCAACCACCAGATGCTCGCCAACAGCCTCACGATCTTCGGAGCGTCGCTCGAGGTGCCCTCCGAAGGCACCTGGCAGTTCAACCAGATGTTCGAGCGCGAGCTCAGCCAGACGATGGCCGCGGGAGTGCCGGTGGGCCGGGCCACGCGCAGCTTCACCAGCGCCCGCTACCTCATCAACTTCGGCCCGCTATTCTTCGACGGCGAAGCCGCGATGCAGAAAGGCTCCGCGAACCCGACCGGACCGGCGCCGATCGGCAACCACGTTACCTACAACTCCAACGCCCAGGTGATGCGCGCCAAGTGGAAGCAGTCCTTCTTCAAGGGAGAGGAAGGCATCGCCCGGCTGACCGCCGCGCGCGGCAGCGGCGACAGCGGGGGAACCGGGTCCACGGACGAGGGGTTCTTTCCGTCCTACGGCCACCGGTTCGATGGCCTCGAGCGCTCCGGCTTCGGCGATTTCTTCCAGGCGACGCCCTACGACGCGTTCGGCGGCCAGTCCACGTCCACCGCCAGCGGCCTCCCGGCGGGCGCCAGCGGCATCATTTCGGTGGGGATAGGGTTCACCCCGCCCATGTACCGCGGCGTGGCCTTCGACCTCGATTTCTGGCTGTTCCAAGCCGACCGCAACGTCGGACCGCATCGGACGCTGGGCCACGAGTACGATCTCCGGGCCCGTTACGGCTTTCGGGACCGCTTCACCGTCACCCTGGCCGGCGCGCTGTTTACGGCCGGGCCTGCCTTGGCGACCAATAAGAACTCGTCACGCCGCATCATGCTCGAGTTCTCCGGACGCTTCTAGAAACGGGGACAGTCCCCTCGTTCGGGTTGCGTCGGGTTTGCCTCCGGACCCCTTCCCTAAGGCGCTCCCAAGGCCTTCCCGCCTCGTTCCCGAGCCCCCTTCCGAGCCCGATCCCGGGCCCTCCTTCCCAGCCCCGCTCAACTCCGCCCGAACACCCGGCCCGGACCCTGGCTCCGAACGCCGGGCGGCGGGAGCCAAGCCCGACCCGAACGGAACCCGAACGAGGGGACTGTCCCCAATCTATCCCCAGGCTCTTGTCTTAAACGTGACATATAAAACCTAAACTTGGCGTTTGTGTCGGTGTTTATGTCGGACCCGCTGGCTTAAACATCCGCTATCCACAGGGTTGTCCACATGCCTTTGACTTAAGTCCGCGTTCTTGGCATAATCGCGGCGATGGGGGAGACAAGCCGGTACCGATTGCGGCTTAAACTGGCGAGCGGCGCGGAGCTCGAGGCCGAGGGTTCTCCGGAGTTCGTGGAGAGCGAGCGCCGCGCGTTCCTGGAAGAGGCGCGGCCCAAGGCTTCCGGGAAAAACCAGGAAAGCGGGTATGACGCCCCGGAGTGGGAGCAGCTCCTAGACACCAAGTCCGGCGCCCTGCAATTGCGGGCCAAGCCCCATGGCCGCTCCGAAAAGGACGCCTGCCTGATCCTTCTGGCGGGAGCGGCGGCCCTGCTAAACATCGCGAAGCCGACCGCGGCCCAACTGGCCAAGTGGCTGCGCGCCTCCGGCTACCCCATCGGACGAATCGACCGCGTCCTAGCCGACGCGCTCACCAAGGGCGAGCTCCTGGCCTCCGGGAGCCGGCGCGCGCGCCGCTACGAGCTTACGGGCCCCGGCCGCGCCAAAGCCTTCCTGCTGGCCGCGGACCGCTCCAAGACGATCGGCGCCTAGCGGTAGACCGGCGGCACCAAAAGGGGCGCGAGCCGGGACGCGAGCGTCGGCCCGGCCACGCGCTCGGCCTCCAGGCGATCGAGCAGCGCCTCCAGCACCTTCAACGAGTCGTGCGCGTAGAGGCCCGCTACGGTGTAGCCGTACTGGTCCGGAACGCCGGTCCGCTCCGCCTCGAGCGCGCGATCCAAGACGATCTTCGCGCCGACCAAATTGGTCACCAAATAGCCCACATCGAGATCGCCCTGAAACGGATGCCGGGTCGTGACATAGGCGCGGCCGCCGCGGACGAACAGGTATTCGTCGCCGTACTGGCGGGGGGTGGAATGGGTACGGATCTCGACCGCGCCGCGCAGGCCGGGGGAAACGAATCCGTGCTCGAACCGGTGGCCCGCATGAGAGACCCCGGGAACCCGGCGCTCCTTCGCCTCGAGCGCGGTCAGGAGCCCCAGGACGGCCTCGCGGATCTCGGGTCCAGCGCCGTCCGGGAGGGTTCCGGAGCGCCGGACCTCCTGAATCCAGGCCGGATCTCCGGAGCCCGCCAGAAAGGGCGCCAGGCGAGCCAGGAGAGCGCCTAACGGCATGCCCGCGGCCGCCAGTTCCGGCTCAGTCAGCGGGGTCAAACGAGAGCCCTGCTGAACCACCAATTCGCCGTAGCCGCCGGGCAAGCCATGAACCAAAATCGCCATGACTCCGGAGCGGCCCGGAAGCACCAAAACGCCGGTCGAAATATGACCCGAATGACCGGGTCCAGCGGCATGGACTGCGGCAGCCAGGACGGCCGCCAAGACCAACGAAAGACCGGCGCTCATTCGCATGGAATCTCCAGGCAGCGCCGGGCTGACCGGATCATCATAACTCAGCCCGAAACCAGCGACCAGAGGCCTCGGACCCAGGCGGAATCCAGGTCCGAAGGTCCGGGCGGAGGTCCCGCCCAAGACTAATGATAATGTATGTTATGTATCT
>JACRDR010000281.1 GCA_016212845.1 Elusimicrobiota bacterium | reverse complement strand
GCCCGCCGACTTCAAGGCCCGCGTCTTCGACCTCGTGCTCGATCTCCTGGGCTCCGACCGGCGCATGCCGCCGGCCGAGCTCGACTATCTCGAGCGGCTGCGAAAGGTCTGCGGGGTCGGCTTTTGGCAGCATCAGGGGCGCCTGTGGACGCTTCGGCGCCGGGGCGTGAGCGTCGGCGGCCGCGGGAAGTCCGCCGCGGTTCTGTTCTGCCTCTTCGGGCTCTTCGGTTGGCTGTCGAAGGACCGGGTGATGCCGAAGGCGGCCTCCAGCGGGCGCGAGATTCACATCCGCCCGCTCGAGGGCTTCGACGAGAAGGCGCCCGCCGAGGGCGACGCGAACCCGGAGCTCGTCTACCGCTTCGTGCGCGACAGCTTCGCCACGGTGGAGGTGTTCGTCGACGGCAAGGAGGAGGCGATCGGCTCGGCCTCCGTGCTCGGCGAAGACTCGCAGGGCGACGTGTACTTCCTCACGAACCGGCACGTCGTGGACCAAGCCGCGCTCCCCGGCCGCCCGGTGACCTATCGGCTCACCTTCGTGCCCGAGGAGGCCGCGGAGGCGAAGCTCGATTTCGTCTCGGACAAGGAGGACCTGGCGCTCCTCCGGCTCTCGAAGCCGGCCAAGCCGAGGGCCGCGCTCGCCTTGCGTCCCCGCACGACGATCGAGGTCGGGCAGCGCGTGTTCGCGCTCGGCAGCCCGCACGGGTTCACGCACACGTTCACGCAAGGGATCGTCTCGGCGCTGCGCGACGATTACCTGCAGACGGACGCGACGGTCGATCCCGGCTCGAGCGGCGGGCCGCTGGTCGACGGGCAAGGGCGGCTCTGCGGCGTGGTCACGCGGGCGCACGTCCGCAAGAACTTCTCCTTCGCGGTTTACGCGGACTCCGTCATGCAGGCGCTCGCCGAGCGCCGGCAGCGGTTCGGCCCGCTCAAGGATTAGCGGCCGCGGACGTCAGCGGACGACGATGGAGCGCTTCGCGCTCGCCTGCCCGAACCACTCCGACTTTTCGGCGACCATTCGCCACTGAAAGGGATAGGTGCCGGGCCGCGCGGGGGCCTTCACGCGGAACGTGAACGTGCGCGCGGCGCCGGCCGGCACGGACTCCTTTTCGGCGAGGGGAATCCGTCCCGTCCGCCAGAGCGCGTTGTCGGCGGGGCCCTGGGCGCCGAGCTTATATCCCTGGGACGCGGACCACGCCGCGCGGCCGCTGTTGCGCAGGGTGATCGAGACGACCGCCTCCTGTCCCGGCGCCATCCGTGCCGGCGGCGGCGTCTGCCGCACGAACACCGCGCCGCTCACGCCGCGCGGGGCGGGGACGAACGGAGGGGGAGGCTCCTTTGCGGTGATCTGCACGCTGTAGACGCGGCCGCCCCAGTACGAGCACGTCCGCCAGCTCTCGCACTCCGGATTGTTGCCGCCCGTCGTCCCGATGAAGGCGAATTTGCCGTCTCCCGCCGCCGTGACGGAGTAGCCGCCGTGCTTCGTCTGGGGCCAGTTCACGCCCCAGTTCGAGAGGACCTTGGGGCTCCTCGGATCGGAAACGTCGATCGTGTAGAGACCGGAGCCCGAGGCCGGGACGACGAGCAGGCCGTTCTGAAAGTTCATCGAGCGCGGGCCGGGCTCGCCGTCCCACCAGTAGATCGACTCGGGCGACGCCGGGTTATCGAGCGAGAAGACGCGCAGGCCGCCCTTCTGCTCCGGAAAGACGGCGAATTGGAGCATGTAGAGGTAGCCCTTGTAGAGCTTGAGCTGGCCGCAAAGGCTCTCGAAGTTCAGAGTCTTGATCCGGACCGGCCGCATCGGCTCGCGCACGTCGTAGACGTAGAATTTGTCGCCGTGGGTGAGATACAGGTAGTTCCCGTGGCGGCGCGGGTTGCCCGCGATGCGCTCGTCGATCTGCAGCCGTCCGACCAGCACGGGATTTCGGGGGTCCCTCACGTCGTAGGTGAGGACGATGCTCGTCGTCTCGTTCCCGAGCCCGACGTCCATCAAGTTCCCGGTGATGTCCACGCTCCACGAATGGATCGGCGTCGGGATCGTCTTGAGGAGCTTCGGGCGCGCGGGCTCGGCGAGGTCGAAGAGCAAGAGCCCTTCCGCCGGGGCCCAGTTCGCGACGAACAGGACCCCGCCCTTCTCCGCCGCGCCGTTCATCTTATAGGAGCTGTTCGGCCAATCGGAGACGAGCCGCAGATGCTCGGGATCGGCCGCGTCGATCGTCTGCAGGCCCGGTTCGCCGGAGACGTACAGGTAGCGGCCGACCTGGAGGAGGCTGCGCGACACGCTGCTGTGCGCGGAACCGGTCATCCCGGTAAGCAGCATGTCGGCGACGCGGGGGCTTCCGAGGTACGGATCGGCGCCGGCGCCCCAACCGGGACGCGGGATCAGAGCGAGGAGCAGGAGCGCCCGCCTCATGTGGAGAGGGTAGCCGGATCGGTGCCGGTTGGCCTCGAATTAATTCTTCAAGATTGAAAAATCGCGTAATTCACTGGGGTATTCGATGACCGGTTCGATCGCCTTTACGGGGCCTTGAGGGACCGAACGGTCCCGCGCGAGTAGAGCCGAAGACCTATTGAGAGAGATCAATCGCGTTTATTGTCGGCGGTCAGCAGGGGAATTGGGGACTTGCGGTATCCTCTGTCCATGATGATCGCCACTTACACCCCCGAGCGCCGCCGCACCTTGCAGGCCGCGTTCGCCCACGTTCTCTCTCCCGCGCAGCACACGATG
>JACRDR010000280.1 GCA_016212845.1 Elusimicrobiota bacterium | reverse complement strand
TCGGAAGCTCCGGCCGACTACCGCGTGCCCACTTTGGCGAAAGGCGTGCGCGCGGCGCTCGAGTCCCGCTGTCCGTCGTGGACGGTCGCGGGCAACTCGCTCGGCGGCTGGGTGGCGCTCGAGCTCGCGCTCGATTGGCCGGCGGGCGTCGAGCGTCTCGTGCTCCTCGATTCCGCGGGCATCGACGAGCCGACCGGCGCGGCCGAGGAAAACGGCCGCGCGCTGGCCGAGCCCACCGTCGAAAAGCTCAAGGAGTTCCGGCGCCGCGCCCGTCATCAGGACCGCGTTATCCCCGAGCGCGTCTGGCCTTCCGCCGTCGCCGCCATCGCCGCGCGCCCGACCAAGAAAATCGTCGACGCGCTCGATCGCGGGCAGCTGCTCGACGGCCGCCTGAAGGACGTGAAGGCGCCGGCGGCGATCCTGTGGGGCGCGTCCGACCGGATCATTCCCGTCGACGTCGGCGAGCGCCTGCACCGCGGCTTGAAGGGCTCCACCTTGACCGTGATCCCGGAATGCGGCCACCTGCCCCAGCAGGAATGCCCGGAGCCGGTCGTCGCCGCGCTAACGGCGCGCTGACTCGATCCGGCGGTCGAATCGGTACGCCAAGCCCAGCGAGACGCTCTCGCGTCCCTAGAGCCCGCCTCCAATCCCGCGACCGAAAAAGCTAGAATCCCAGCCGATATATGGACTTTTTCGTCATCGACGGCGGCCGCCCGTTGCGCGGAGCGGTCCGGATCAGCGGGTCGAAAAACGCGGCCCTGCCCAACCTAATCTCGACCCTGATGACCGACGACGCCTGCACGATCCACCACGTTCCCGAGCTGCGCGACATCCGCACCACCGTCCGGCTGCTCGAGACGATGGGCAAGAAAGTCTCGTACGCGCGCGGGACCGCCGTCGTCGAACACGGCTCGCGGCTCAAGACGCGCGCGCCCTACGATCTCGTCAAGCAGATGCGCGCCTCGGTCCTCGTGGCCGGGCCTGTGCTCGCGCGCTTCGGCAAGGCCCGGGTCTCCCTGCCGGGCGGCTGCACCATCGGCATGCGGCCGATCGACATCCATCTCGAAGCCTTCAAGAAGCTCGGCGCGCGCGTCTCCACCGAGCACGGCGACGTCGTGCTCGACTGCGAGCGCCTCGAGCCGGGCACGGTCCGCTTCCGCTTCCCGAGCGTCGGCGCGACCGAGAACCTGATGATGGCCGCCGCCGGCGTGAAGGGCACGACCGTGCTGAAAAACGCCGCCCGCGAGCCGGAGATCGAGGACCTCGGCACCTTCTTGACCCGGATGGGCGCGCGCGTCGACGGCGCGGGCACCGACACGGTGACGATCGAAGGGACCTCGCGCCTGCACGGCGCCGAGCATTCGGTCATCGCCGACCGCGTGGAGACCGGTACGTTCCTGCTCGCCGCGCTGGCGACCAAGGGCGACGTCCGGCTCATCGGCGCGAAGGCGCAGCATCTCACCGCTCTGCTGGAGGCGGTCAAGCGCAGCGGCGCGACCGTCACCGAGCTGCCCGAGGGCCTGCGCGTGAAGGCGAAGGACCGGCCGAAGCCCGTCGACATCCACACCGAGCCGCATCCCGGCTTTCCGACCGATCTCCAGGCGCCGTGGATGGCCTACATGACGCTCGCCCGCGGCAAGTCGAAGGTCCGCGAGTCGGTATTCGAAAACCGCGTCATGCACGCGGCCGAGCTCGGCCGCATGGGCGCGCGCATCCGCACCGGAGGCGAGCGCGCGGTCGTGGAAGGCGTGCCCGAGCTCTTCGGGGCGCCGATCATGGCCTCCGACATCCGCGCGGGCGCGGCGCTCGTGGTCGCGGCGCTCGCAGCGAAGGGCCAGACCGTGATCCAGCGCGTCTATCACATCGATCGCGGCTACGAGAAGCTCGAGAAGAAGCTCCGCGCCCTCGGCGCGCAGATCCGGCGTGCCCACTAGACGCCGGCTGAACTACGCCGGAGCGCTCGCGCTCCTGAACGCCCGCCAGGAGACCCGCATCCGCTTCGGCTTGGCCCGAATCCGTCGCCTGCTGGCCCGACTCGGCGACCCGCAGGAAGCGTGCGCCTCCGTGCACGTCGCGGGCACCAACGGGAAGGGCTCGGTCTGCGCGATGCTCGACGCCGCGCTGCGCGCCGCCGGAAGGCGCACGGGGCTCTACACCTCCCCGCATCTCCACGACGTCCGCGAGCGCATCAAGGTGAACGGCGTCATGATCTCGAAAGCCGCCTTCGCGGCCCGAGTCTCCGAGATCGTCTCCGCCGAGACCGAGCCGCTGACCTTCTTCGAGCTGCTGACGGCGGCCGCCTTCCTGCATTTTAGGGCCGAGCGGGTCGACGTCGCGGTGCTCGAGACCGGCCTCGGCGGGCGCCTCGACGCCACGAACGTGGTGAAGCGTCCGCTCGCGTGCCTGATCCCCGCGATCGACTTCGACCACGTCGACTGGCTCGGCGGCACGCTCGCGAAGATCGCCCGCGAGAAGGCCGGCATCCTCAAGCGCGGTTCGCCGGCGTTCACCGCCGAGACGAAGCCCGAGGCCCTCCGCGCTCTCCGCGCCGGCTCCGTCCGCGCCGGCGCGCCGCTCGCCGAGCTCGGCAAGAACACCGGGTGGAAGCTCTTGAAGACCGAGTGGGGCCGCGGGCGCCAGCTCGTCCGCACCCCCGAGGGCGAAACCGTCGCGATCGGGCTTTTAGGCGAGAGCCAGCTCCGCAACGCCGCGCTCGCGCGCGCCGCGGCGGGAGCGCTGGGCGTGAAGGATTCCGCGTTTTTCCGCGGCCTCGCGCGCGTGCGCTGGCCGGGCCGGTTCGAGGTGCTGAAGCGCGGCGGGCGCTGGGTCATCCTCGACGGCGCGCACAACCCGCAGGCGATGGACCGCTTTTGCCGGACGCTCGCGGAGTCTCCGTGGGCGCGCGCTCCCAAGCTTTTCGTCGTCGGCGTGCTGAAGGACAAGGACCACGCCGCGATCGCTCGCCGTCTCGGCCCGCTCATCCACAAGGCCGTCACCGTTGAGCCGCCGTCGCCTCGCGCGCTCGACTCGGGAAGCCTCGCCGCCGAGCTGCTCGCCGCCGCGCCCAACGCGCGCATCACCGCGCTGCGGAGGCCGGAGGAGGCGATCGAGGCGTGGAAGGGCAACGGCTCGCCGGTGGCGTGCGTCGTCGGCTCGTTCTATCTCGTCGCGGCGGCCCGGAAGGCGCTCGGAGCGAAAGCGTGAGCCGCCGCATCGGCGTCGGCGTCGACACGGGCGGGACGTTCACCAAGATCGTCTCCGTCTCGCCGGAGGGCAAGCCGCTGCGCGAGCTTCAGATCCCGACCCTGGCCGCCGACGGCCCGCGCTCCTTCGTGCGGCGCGTCGCGGAAGCGGTGCGCTGGGAGCAGTCAGCGCTCGGCGCGAAAGCGGAGGGCATCGGCCTCGCCGTCGCCGGCGACGTCGACGCCGAGCGCGGCATGGTCCGCTTCTCGCCGAACCTGCGCAAGTTCGACCGCTACCCCCTGCGCGACGCGCTCGCGCGGGCCGCGCACCGGAAGGTGCTGATCGCCAACGACGCCAACATGGCGGCCTGGGGCGCCTACGTCGTCGAGCTCGAGCGGAAGGCGCGCAACGTCGTCGTGGTGGCGATGGGCACCGGCATCGGCGGCGGCGTGGTGATCGACGGCAAGCTCTTCCAGGGCTCGACCGGCTCGGCGGGCGAGATCGGACACACGACCGTCGACCCGCGAGGTCCGCTCTGCGCCTGCGGCGCCCGAGGGCACGCGGAGGCGTACGCCGGCTCTTACGGCATCGTGCGGATCGCCCGGAAGCTGCTGCGCGGCAAGAAGTCGCTGCTCCACACCCTTTGCCCGGGCCTAAAGGAGCTCGAGCCCCGGCTCATCGCCCACGCCGCCTTGGAGGGCGACAAGATCGCCCTCGCGGTGTGGGAGGAGGCCGGCCGCCGGCTCGGCCTCGCCATCGCCGACGCGGTCTATCTCCTGAACCCCGACCGCGTGCTGATCGTGGGCGGCGTTTCGCGCGCCGGCCGGCTCATCCTCGACCCGATCCAGGCGGTGCTGCGCGCGCAGCCGTTCAAGACGCCTTTCGACGCCGCGAAGGTCGAGATCGCCTCCACTCCCAACTTGGGCGCCATCGGCGCCGGGCTGCTGGCTCTCGAGTGACGTTCCTGGCGGCGCTGTGGCTCGCGGCGCTCCCGGCCCGGGGCGCGTCCACCGAGACGTACTCGCTGCCCGAACCCGCGACCGCGCAGGCGGTCCTCTTCGAGGCCGAGCACTTCGACTACTCCGGCGCGAGCTCGACGATGCACCTGGAAGGCCACGTCCGCGTCTACGACGACACCTGGACGATCCACGCCGACGAGCTTTGGCTCGACATGGAGACGCGCGCTGGGCGCGCCGAAGGCCCGCTGCGCGTCGAGGACAAGCTCAATATCGTCGAGGGCGACGGAGGCGCGTTCAACTTCGCGTCCCGAGTCGGGACCGTCCACGACGCCCGGGCCTACTACGCGCCGTGGCGCGTGCGCGGGAGGAGCGCCTGGGTCGACGAGAAGCGCGAGCTGTATTACACCGACGCGCGCTTTACGAGCTGCAGCGAGAACCCCATGCCCGACGACACGCGGGCGAAAAAGCCGCACTACTATTTCCGCGCGAGCAAGATGCACGTGCGGCCGAAGAAATATCTGATCGCGCGGAACGTAAGGCTCTATATCGGAAAGGTCCCGGTCTTCTACACGCCCGTGCTCTGGAAGTCGCTCCGCCCGAAGCATCTCATCCGAACGCGGTTTTCGCCCGGCTACGATCACCGCAACGGGCCGTTCATGCGCACGAACACGCTCTATTCCTTCGATCCCCGGTGGCAGGGCAAGCTCTTCCTCGACTACTACGGCGAGGCCGGCTGGGGCATGGGCAACGAGCTGCAGTTCATGAGCTCCGAGGACGGAAGAGGCGGCCTCTACGTCTACCGCATCCGCGATCACCGAACCGGCCGGGAGCGCTGGGCCGGGCTAGGCGACTACTTCCAGGCGCTCAACAGCACCTACTCGGTGCAGTCGCGCCTGCAGGCGCAGTCGGATCCGTCCTTCCATAACGACTTCACCCGGGCGAACTCGTTCCGCGTGACGCAGCAGCTGCTCAACTCCGCCGCGGTCACGCGCTCCACCGGACGCACGACGACGCGGATCGCCTACTCCCGGGCCGACGACGGCGACACGGGGAGGCCGACCCGCTTCTTCAAGTCCTCCGAGAGTTCGCCCCGGCTCGACTTCTTCACCGCGCCGATGTCGCTCGGGCTTCCGGTCCTCAGCACCTTCCGCGCCTTCGCCGACAACAATTACGACGTCTATCGCGGCTTCCAGCAGAAGTCGACCGGCGGCGCGTGGGAGATTACCCAGACCCTGCCGATCGTCCGGCACGTGAGCCTTTCGCCGCGGGCGGCGTTCGAGGAGCGCTTCGTCGATCGCGAGCTCGTCGCGACGTCCTTCGTCTCTTCCCGCACGGTGACGGACGCCTTCACCGGGCGCGCGGAGGCCGGCGGGACCCTGCGCGTCGGGCATCCTCTCGGCGACACCGACTTCACGGGCGCTTTCCGCCAGCGCCTCAAGCCCGATACGATGGAGTCCGACGCCGGCGCGCCCGACTACGGCATCGAGCAGAAGCTCTTCTCGGTGGCGCACGGCTTCCGCCCCAGCCGCCGCTTCTACGCGCGGCTCGAGTCCGGCTTCGATTTCCGGCGCTTTCGCGACCGCGACCCGGGCTTTCGCGACCGCGTGCAGCCCTTCGCAGGCGATTTCACGCTGCTCCTGCCCCGCTCCTGGGACGTGACGCTGCACGAGGACTACCAGTTGGAGGAAGGGCACCGCTCCTTCCTCCTGCAGGCGGACTGGGGGGAGCGGACCGGGAAGTTCCTGCGCTTCGGCCTCGCGAACGTACGGCCGCAGCAGCAGCACTACCTGATATCGCAGGAAGTGGGCTGGGGGCCCAAGGACGGCGCCTGGCAGCTCTCCGGCGCCCTACGCACCGACCTGCGCTCGACGACCGGGGTGAAGTTCGACGCGATCCAGGTTTTCGAGAAGGAGCTCATGCTCCGCAAGGATTTCCACGACTTCCACACGCTGTGGGCGCTGCGCATCCGCCCCGGCGGCGTGCAGGAGTTCCAGTTCCGCATCAACCTCCGCATCGAGTCGGCCGACGTCTGGCGCAAGCAGGTGTATACGGACTATACCGGCCGATGATCCTGGTCTCCGTTCTCGCCGCGCTCGCGTTCGCCGCCGAAGCCCCGCCGGGGATGAAGACGTTCAACCAAGCGTGCCCGGCGAAGCGCGTCTGCCCGGCGCTCGACGCCTCGGCGAAGAAGTGCGACCCGAAAAAGCCGGGGGCCTCC
>JACRDR010000289.1 GCA_016212845.1 Elusimicrobiota bacterium | reverse complement strand
GCATCGTGCGGATCAAGCCGGAGGGCCGCGACCCGGTCGTCGTCGAGCAGATCGCCGGCGCCGTCGCGCGCCGGATCGAGACCTGGTGCAAGGCCGGCGAGCGCGTCATCGCCGGCGAGCGCTACGGCATCATCTATTTCGGTTCGCAGTGCGCCGTGCATCTTCCCAAGGGAGCGGAGCCGGTCGTCAAAGTCGGCGACCGCGTCCTCGTGGGCGTCACGCCCATCGCCCGATGGATCGCGTAAAACTCAAGCGCAGCGGACAGGTCCTCGCGCCCTCGCTGTTTACCATGGGGAACATGGCGTGCGGCTATTACTCCGTGGTCGCGTCTTCCCACGGCGACTTCGCGGTCGCGGCCACCGCGATCCTCGGCGGCATCGTGTTCGATATGCTCGACGGCCGCGTCGCGCGCCTCGTGCACGGCGAGAGCACGTTCGGCGTCGAGTTCGATTCGCTCTCCGACTTCGTGAGCTTCGGCGTCGCTCCCGCGTACATGATGTACGCCTTCACCCTGAAGGACTACGGCTGGTGGGGGCTCCCGCTGTCCTTCGTGTTCGCGCTGGCGGGCGGGCTGCGGCTCGCGCGCTTCAACGCGATCGCGCACACCGGCACCGGCTCTAAGTCGCATTTCCAGGGCCTGCCGATCCCGGCGGGCGCCGGCTTCCTCGCCTCGTTCGTGCTGGTCTACGACATCCTCGAGAACCGGCCGACGAGCGCGCTCGGCCCGGTTTTCGGCCAGGTCCTGCTCGTGGCGCCGTTCTTCGTCGTGGGGCTCGCGCTGCTCATGGTCTCGAGCATCCCGTACGGGGCGTTCAAGCAGGTGAAGCTGCTCGAGAAGAAGAACCTGCCCATCCTCGTCGTCGTCGCGGCGGTGGCGGCCCTGGTCTTCCTCTACCCTCAGAACGCGCTGTTCGCGATCTTCCTGCTCTACGTGATCAGCGGCCTGACGGGTCTCACCGGCAAGCCGGACAAGACGGCGTCGCATCACCCCGAGCCGCGGGACCCCGCGGCTCCCGGCCCCATCTAGCGCCGCTGCGTCTCGCAGGCGCCGGGCGACATCTGCCCCGCCCCCGTGTCCTTGAAGTGGATCATGTCGATCGACGCGTCGGTGGTGAAGAGTACCTTCCCCTTCCTCGCGTCGAGGAACAGCTGGGTGTGGTCGTTCTGTAGGATCCAGAGGTCCTTGCGGGAGGCGAGTTTCACCTGCGCTTTCGTCAGCAGCTTCTCGCACCACTTGCCCATCCCGTAGCGGATGCCGCGCTCGCACCGGTCGTAGAGGTACGACCAGCTGCCGGGAGAGAGCAGATACGCTTCGAGCCTCGCGCTCGTGTCGAAGTTCGACTTGGACGCGAGGGCGATCGCCTGCTTCACATCCACCTCCACCGCGCCTAAGCAGTCGTCCCCGGTCGCTTTCACGCCCTCGTCGAACTCGGGGCCGCGCATGCGGTCGGTGATCATGCAGAAGGCGGAGTCGACGACGTCGAACCAGGCGACCACCGGAGAGGCGGTGCGGCGCGAAGGGACCGCGAAGTAATAGTAGTAGGCTTCGACCTGGCTCATGTACGGCTTGAGATCGCTGTGGGTCGGGTCCTTGCTCTGCTCGACGTTGTAGTTGCGATACAGCGAGTAGTAGACCATCGCGTTCATGCAGATGCCGCCTCCCCAGCGCTGCTTGGCGCGCTCCACGCTCTCGGAGAAAGGACCCATGCCCTGGTCGCCGGGCTTGCCGAGCGGCTTCGGCGCGCCGGGCGCGGCCGCGCCGATCGCCGAGGCGGGAAGCCCCTCGGGCGGCATGTTGAGCTGGGCCTTCAGCCGGCGGCGCCCCGCGGTTCCTTGGGCGCAGAACGCGTCGACGAGATCGAGGCGCACGTCCTGGCGGCCGGCGAAATCCTTGCGGCAGTTGGTCTGAAACAGCGCCTGCCGGAGGCGCAGGACGTCGGGGGGCTCGCGGCCGGTCGCGCAGTCGGCGTCCCACGCGGCGCGCGGGAGCTCCCATTGCTCCTGGTACTCGTCCTTATACATGCCCTGGCACTCGGGAACGGTCGGCGCCGCCCAAGCGGACGGCGCCAGAGCCAAGACCAGTTCCAGGACCATATAAAGGAGGATACGGCGGCCCTTCCAGGCCCGTCAACCCCGGGCTATACTTCCCCCGTGCTTCTCTGGGCGCTCCTCGCGCTGCCGGCCCTCGCTCAAGAGCCCGCGTGGAAGAAGGCTCTGCGCGAGCAGGCCGAGCTGCACAGCTGGGATCCGCTCGACGGCCGATTCGCGAAGGAGACGGTCCTGGCGCTCGAGCGGCTCCAATCCACGCGCGAGCATCTCCGGTTCGTGAAGGCGAACGGGATCGACCTCAAGGTCGTCGAGCCCAACGCGAAGCTTCCCGCGACCGCGATCGGCTCCTACGTCGAGGCCGACCGGACGATGTACATCAACCAGGACGAGCTCATGAAGGGCGCCGACGAGCTCCGCCGCCAGGAGGCTCCGGAGGAGGCGATCCCGGGCATCCTCGCCTGGAAGTTCTTGACCACGACGGTCCACGAGATTCGCCACGCGATCACGCGCGGGCGTCTGCGCGAACGCGTGGGCGTGGACCTCAAGCTCAACCCGCTCGAGGGCGAGTACCTCTCCTTCCTCGACGAAGCGCGGGTATTCCGCGAAGCGGGCCGCGTTCGGCCGGAGCTTTGGAGCGACCCCTCCCGCATCCTCGAGGTCGAGAGGACCTCGGGCCGGGTGCTGCAAGAAGCCGCGCGAGGCGTCGCCGCCCTGCAGGCCTACGTCGACGAGCAGTACCAGGGCAAGCCCGCGCTATTGAAGGAACCTAAGGAAAAGCTGATCGAGGAGTACGCCCGGCGCAAGGCGAGCCTGGAAAAGGACGCCGACGAGCTGCTCAAGACCGACCTGAGCGCGGCGTCCGACGAGGAGACCCGGGCGGACTTGATCGAAGTCGCGTACTCGGTGGCCGACGGCATCGTGCTCTACAAGCAGATGCTCTCGATCCTGAGGTCGCCGGAGCGCTACGAGAAGCTCAGGACCTTCTATCGGACCGAGCTGGACGCGCTCGCGAGAGCGTTGGAGAAGCCGAAGAAGCCGCGGCCTTAGCCCCGCCGTAGTGCGCGGCGAACGCGATGCCGAGCTTGGCGAACGCCGCCGCCTGCGTGAAGGAAAGCCCTTCCGTCGTGTCCCGCTCGGAGTGGATGTTCGGGTTGTGGT
>JACRDR010000036.1 GCA_016212845.1 Elusimicrobiota bacterium | reverse complement strand
TCTACCACGGCCGGCCGCCGGACGGAAGAAGCGACGAGGACTGGGCGCGCGAGCGCGCCGAGGCCGCCCGGCGCTTTCTCGCGGGCGAGACGCCGCTCTTGTCGGCGACGAAGGCGTTCGGCATCGGAATCGACAAGCCGGACATCCGGGCGACCGTCCACTACGGCCTGCCCGGGGGAGAGGAGGCGTTTCGGCAGGAGTCCGGCCGTGCGGGGCGCGACGGGAAGGGTGCGCGCTGCTGGATCCTCGCTCACATCCGGGACGAGGCGAGAGCCCGGCGCTGGTGCTCGGCGGATACGCCGCTCGGGCGCGTGCGCGCGGAGGTGGACGCGCTCGCGCCCGACCGGCACGACGACGTCTCTCG
Organism: Elusimicrobiota bacterium; assembly: GCA_016212845.1. Lineage (GTDB taxonomy): Bacteria > Elusimicrobiota > Elusimicrobia > UBA1565 > JACRDR01 > JACRDR01. The sequence continues at coordinate 8,861 of JACRDR010000036.1, read as the reverse complement.
CGCGCTGCGGAGGCATCTCGACGCGTTCCGCGGCCCCGAGCGCGAGGCGGCCGACGCGCTTCAGGTCCTCGCCCGGCTCGGGAGCCGCCCTCGGCCCGGCACCTACGTCCTGCGGCTCGGCACCCAGCACCGCCCTCTCGTCGAGAAGGCGCTCCACCGCCTGTCCCTGCTCGGGATCGTGGCCGACTACACGATCGGCTGGCGGGACCTTTCCTATATAGTGCGGGTCCAGGGGCCGGGGCCGGTCCAGCCCGAGCGCGCGCTCGAGGCGCTGCTGGAGGGGCTGTACGCGACCGTCGAGAGGCGGCGGCGTGAGTCGCTGGGGAAGCTGCTCGAGCGCTGCTTTAGTCCGCGCTGACGCCCTGCTTGTCGAGCGCCTGCGCGAGGTGGTCGAAGAAGTCGGGCTCGGCGGTGAGCGGGGCTTTCTTGGGAGGTCGAGGCGCCCAGCCCCACTCGAAGATCATGTCGAAGTAGGCGGAGAAGGCCGCGACCATCGGGTCGTCGAGGAAGAAGTTGGCGTTGTCGAAGTTGTTATTCTGCGCGTTCGGCGTGTAGTTGAAGGAGCCGGTCTCGAGCAGCCGTCCATCGACGATCATGAACTTGTTGTGCATCTTCTCGAACATCACGTTCTCGTGATCGTTCGGGCCGGTGACGATCGCGACCTCGAAGCCGTGGTAGGCGAACCACTCGTCGAGCTTCATGATCTTCGCCTGGCCTTCGTCGAGCGCGAGGCGCACGCGGACGCCCTTCTCCTTCGCCTTGAGCAGGGCGTCGGCGATCGGTTTCGAGTAGAAGCTGAACATCGCGATGTCGATGGTGGAGCGGGCCGCCTCGATCGCGCGGATTAAGACCTGCTCGACCTGGCCGTCGGGAGAGGCGGCCGAGAGCGGGAAGTGCTTCCCATTGAGCTCGAGCACCTCGGGGTCGATCGGGGCGGGTCCCGGGCGGTGCTCTTTCCAGTCCACTTCCTCGGCATCCTTGGCGGGCACCGCGGCGTCGAACATGTACTTGAAGTACTTCTGGTAGTACGCGATGCGGCGCGCGTCGTCGGAGAAGAAGAGGTTTTCGAAGTGGTTATTCTCGGCCGTGTTCGCCCAGTTGAACGACCCGGCCGACATCATCGCGCCGTCGAAGATCGCGAACTTGTTGTGCATGCTGCCCGCCGACTTCAGGCCGCGGATCACGCGGATGTTGAAGCCCTCGTCCATCAGCGCCTGGATCTGCTCGCTGCGGTGGCGGTCGTTGCCGGAGTGGTCCTTGCCCTGCGGGTAGACGTGCAGGTAGTCCATCACGATCTCGATGTCCATGCCGGGCTTCGCCTTCGCTTCGCGCAAGGCCTCGAGCACCTCGGGCAGATTGAATTCGTAGATCGCGATCTTGATGCTCTTCTTGGACGCGCGGATCGCCTGGGCTAGGACCGCGCCCGTCGGGTGGTGGGGCCGCATGACGAACGACGGGAAGAAGTCGCCGTTGAAGCCGATCTTTTTGGCCTCGGGGAGGGCGGGCCACTGGTGCGCCGGTTCCTCGGGGTCGGCGGCGACTTTCAGCTCGTTGACGAGGACCTCGTCGGTCGGGATTCTAGGCTCGGAGTCCGGGACTTCGGCGAACTTGCCGTTGCGGTTCTTCCACATGTCGTCGAAGAACGCCTGGAAGGCCGCCGCGTCCGTCTTGTCGGTGGTAAACGACGCGTTCTCGTAGTTGAAGAGGAAGGCGTTCTTCGTGAAGTTCATCGAGCCGTTCTCGACGAGCTTACCGTCCACGATGAAGAACTTGTTGTGGTCCTTCTGCGCCCAATCCGGACCGTCCTTGTCGGGGCCGGCGAGGATGCGGACCTTGATCTTGTGGTACGCGAGCCAGTCGCGGAAGGGCTTGGTCGCGTCCTGGTCATTTTGTGATTTATCCAGGATCACGCGGACCTTCACGCCGCGCTCCTTCGCGCGCACCAGCGCCTCGGCGATCTTGCGAGAGCGGAAGGTGAAGGCGTTGAGGTCGATCGACTCGCTCGCGGCGTCCAGTGCTTCCACCACCCAGTCCTCGGCCCGCGGGTTCGGGTTGAAGAAGAACTTCGGGAGCTTCACCGTCTTGCCTTCGGAGTTCTTGTAGCTGACGGAGAGGTCCTTGTCGTACGGCGCCTCGCCGGTCTCGGTGGGCCACGCCTTGGCGCGGGCGTCGGCGAAGGAGACGCTGCGCTCGCGCAGGTAGTTCCAGTACTCCTGGAAGCCGCCGACGTGCGACGTATCGTCGGTGAACCGGGCGTTCTCGAAGTGATGCCCTTCCGCGGTCCAGGAGTAGTTGTAGGAGCCGAACTCGGCGACCTTCCCGTCGAAGACCATGAACTTGTTGTGGTTGATGCCGTAGCGCCACATGCCCTTGAGGATCGTGACGTCGAATCCCTCATTAAGGAGGGACTGGATCTCGAGCGAGCGGTGCGGGCGGTAGCGCTCGCCGGGCCGCTTGCGGGGGAACACGTTGTCGTAGTCGAGGACGATGTGGATCTTCACGCCGCGATCGCGCGCGCGCCGCAGGGCTTTGAGGATCTCGCGGTCCTTGAACTCGTAGGCCGCGATGTAGAGCGTGTCGTTCGTGTGGTCGATCGCGTCGACGAGGAGAGGCGAGATCGGGCGGTCGGGACGCATCGCCACCGACGGCAGCGTCGTGTCGTTGAGCTTGATCGGGCGCGAGGGATACTTCGGATCGGGCAGCGGGGCGTCGTCGCCGTCCTTCTTCTTGCTCCGGCCGCCGCCCTTTCCGGAGCCGCCCCCGACGCGAGTCCAGTTCGGGATCGTCGCCCACGGCTCGAAGCCGAGCGGGTTGGCGTCCTCGGTGTCGAAGCCGAGCTTGGCGGCGAATTGCCGGCCCGCCTGCTCCGCCTGCGCGTCCAGGGAGTCGTTATCGTTGACGCCGCGGGCCGGGGCCGCCAGGCGCCCTATTACAGGAAGGGCGGCGGCGGCTTCGCGGACGCCCGCGACCGCCTGCGCGACCACGCCGCGGCGCGCCGCGGGCTTGGCGACGCCGTCGTTCGCCGCGACCGGCGCGGCGGCGGCGACCGACGAGGCCGGCGCGGCCTGCGAGGCCGGCGCGGCCTGCGAGGTCGCGATCCTGGAGCCGGGCAGAATCCCGGCCGGCAACGCGACGGTCTTCGAGATCCCCGCGGCGTTTTGGAGCGAAGGGGCGGTGAGGGTCGTCTGGGGTACGTTGAGCGGTGCGTTGCCGAGCGTGGTCGGGACCGAGCCTACCGCGCCGACGGAGCCCGTTTGGACGGGCACGTTGACGGGCGCGACCACCGTCTGCGCGAACGCTGGAGAGGGGGACACCAACGACAGTGCCGCCAGCATCGCTAGGGCGCTCTCGCGAATGGACGGCCGAGGTCGGCGCATCGCGGCCATTGTAACCCGGCTCATGAAATTCCCCACTGGGCTTAGGGCCCAAGGTTCGTCCGACATGGGGCCTGGACGGTCCTGGGCCTTTGGACATGGATTGCCGCGGAGGCGATTTCCTATCATGGACGAAATCATGTCCAACGCGCACCCCAAGCAGCTTCAAAAGAGCGACACCGAGTTCAAGATCGTGTGGCAGGACGGACACGAGTCCGCGTTCTCGTTTCGCTCGCTCCGCCAGGAGTGCCCGTGCGCCGTTTGCCGCGACGAATGGACCGGCAAGCCGCTGCTCGATCCCGAGAGCGTTCCGAAGGATCTCGGCGTGAAGAAGGCCGAACTCGTCGGCAACTACGCGGTCGCGTTCCTTTTCTCCGACGGGCACTCCACCGGCATCTACAGTTTTCAGGCTTTGCGCGGCCTCTGCCCGTGCACGACCTGCAAAACGCGTCCGAAGTAAAAAACACCAAATAACACGAAACGACAACTAGCTGGACGCATGTTTGACATGCGCCCGAAGCTGCTTGTATACTCCGCGCCGCTTTAATTCGGACCGATTTTTAATTTTACGTTTGAGGTGAAGCCCTGATGACCCGCCGAGCAACGATCCTGGAGCGCCGCACGCCGTCTAATTCCCACGCCGCCGCCGGACTGTCCGTTCTTCGCCGCTGGACCAGCCCCGACAAAGACCCCTTCGACCTCGTCGAGTGGACGCGCCGCTCTTCTTCGATTTCCGACTCCTCCGGCGGCGACGTGTTCCGCATGGACTCCGTCGAAGTGCCGCGCTCCTGGTCTCAGCTCTCCACCGACATCGCCGCGTCCAAGTATCTGAGGAAGACCGGAGTCCCCGTCTCCGGCTCCGAGCTCGGCGTCCGCCAGCTGTTCGAGCGGGTCGCTTGCACCATCCGCGAGGCCGGCCAGTCCTTCGGCTACTTCGCCTCCAAGCAGGACGCCGCCGCCTTCGAGGCCGAGCTCAAGTTCATGCTCGTCCACCAGATCGGCGCCTTCAACTCTCCGGTGTTCTTCAACGTCGGCCTCCACCACCGCTACGGCATCGGCGGCACCGGCGGCAACTGGCATTGGGATCAGAAGCTCCAGGCCATCGTCCAGGGGACGAGCGCCTACGAGCACCCGCAGGCCTCCGCCTGCTTCATCCAGTCTCTCGACGATCATCTGCCTTCGATCTTCGAGCTCGCCAAGAACGAAGCCCGCATCTTTAAGTACGGCTCGGGCTCCGGCACCAACTTCTCCAAGATCCGCTCCAAGGACGAGAAGATCTCCGGCGGCGGCACCGCCTCCGGCCTGATGTTCTTCCTAGAGGTCCTCGACAAGGGCGCCGGCGCGATCAAGTCCGGCGGGGTCGCGCGCCGCGCCGCCAAGATGGTCGTGCTCGACATGGACCATCCCGAGATCGAGGATTTCATCCAGTGGAAGTGCCGCGAGGAGAAGAAGGCCGCGGTCCTCATCGCCGCCGGCTACCCGTCCGACTTCAACGGCGAGGCGTATCACACCGTCAGCGGCCAGAACTCGAACAACTCCGTGCGCCTCTCCGATCCGTTCATGCACTCCGCCCTTTCCGGCGGCAAGTGGATGACGCGCGAGCGCACCAGCGGCAAGCCCGTCAAGGAGCTCGACGCGCGCCGGCTGCTCAACCTCGTGAGCCAGGCCGCCTGGGCCTGCGCCGACCCCGGCGTCCAGTTCGACGACACCATCAACAACTGGCACACGTGCTCGAACACCGACCGCATCCGCGCGTCGAACCCGTGCTCCGAGTACATGTTCCTCGACGACAGCGCGTGCAACCTCGCCTCCCTCAACCTGATGAAGTTCCTGCAGGACGACGGCGGCTTCGACGTCGACGGCTTCCGCCACGCCGCGCGCGTATTCTTCATCGCGCAGGAAATCTTAGTCGAGCTCTCCTCGTATCCGACCCAGCGCATCGGCCAGAACTCGCACGACTACCGCCCGCTCGGTTTGGGCTACGCGAACCTCGGCACCCTGCTCATGGTCAGCGGCATCCCGTACGACTCCAACGAAGGCCGCGCGTTGTGCGGCGCGATCACCTCGATGCTCACCGGCAAGGCCTACGCGGTGAGCGCCGAGCTCGCGAAGATCAAGGGGCCGTTCAACGGCTTCGCGAAGAACCGCGACACGATGCTCGCCGTCATGGAGAAGCACCGCGTCGCGGTCTCGAAGATCGACTCGACCTGCCCCGAGGCGCTCCGCGCCGCCGCCCAGGAAGACTGGGACCAGGCCGTTGAGCAGGGCCGAAGGTGGGGCTACCGCAACGCGCAGGCGAGCGTGCTCGCCCCGACGGGCACGATCGGCTTGCTCATGGGCTGCGACACGACGGGCATCGAGCCCGAGTTCGCGCTCGTGAAGGTGAAGAAGCTCGCGGGAGGCGGGACGCTCCGCATCGCGAACGAGTCGGTCGGCGCCGCTCTGTCGAAGCTCGGCTACTCGCCGGTGCAGATCGACGCGATCCTCCAGCACGTCTCTAGGGAAGGCACGATCGAAGGCGCTCCGGGCCTGAAATCCGAGCACCTGCCGGTGTTCGACTGCGCCAACCCGTCGAAAGCCGGCGGCCGCTACATCGAGCCGATGGGCCACGTGCGGATGATGGCCGCCGCGCAGCCCTTCATCAGCGGCGCGATCTCGAAGACGGTGAATGTCCCGCACGAGACGACCGTCCAGGAGATCGAGCGCATCTACGTCGAGTCCTGGCGCCTCGGCCTCAAGGCGATCTCGGTATATCGCGACGGCTGCAAGCTCTCGCAGCCGCTCAACGTCGCCGCCCCGGCTCCGAAGCCGGAAGCCCCGGCTCCCGTCGCCAACAAGCCTCTGGATCGCAAGCACCTCCCGCAGCGGAGAAGCGGCTTCACGCAGGAGCTCAAGCTGGGCGGCCAGAAGTTCTATCTGCGCACGGGCGAATACGAGGACGGAAGGCTCGGCGAAGTCTGGCTGGACGGCGGCAAGCCCGGCTCGCCGCTCAAGGGCATGCTCTGCGCCTGGGCGACGACGCTGTCGCTGTCGCTGCAGTACGGCGTCCCGCTGGAAGAGCTGCTGGATCGCCTGACCTTCATCAAGTTCGACCCGGCGGGCCCGGTCCAGCACCCCTACGTGCGCAACGCGACGTCGATCATCGACCTCGCGGCCCGCATCCTGTCGATCGAGTACCTGGGACGGACCGACCTGGCGCACGTAAAGCCTCCCCAGGCCAAGCCGAAGTCCAAGACGAAGGCCGCCAAGGCCTCGCCGGTGGAGCCCGTCTCCGGCAAGAACGCGATGGACCAGCACCTCTCGTCGATGATGGGCGACGCGCCGCTGTGCGACACCTGCGGCTACATTACCGTGAGAAACGGCACCTGCTACCGCTGCCTGAATTGCGGCAACAGCATGGGCTGTTCCTGAGTTCGCGCGAAGCGATATACCGCCGTCGCGCAGACAGCCCTTATAGCCTGCAGGCTATAAGGGCTGACTTTTGTCAGGTGTTCGCAACTCTCTGCAAAGAGAGTTCTATCGCCTACGGGCTACAACGCCGCTCGATGTATTTTCTCAACCGCGGTATCCCTTCCACCACACTGAGCTTGGAGGCGCCCCAGTCCAAGATAGAGGAATCCATAGAAGCGGAACCCGCGCTCCAGAATCGCGGTCTTTTCCTGAGTCGACAGATCGATGTCGACCGGCTTCCCGTGCAGGGCAAGCACTATGCGCCACCACAGGGCGAAGCCGGAGATGCGAGAGAACGTGGTCCGAAGGGGTCGGGAACTTCGAATGATTTCAGCGAATTTCGTTTTCGCCTCTCGGTTTCAGCGCCGCGGGTCCCGCAAATCCCGCAAGTCGTCCTCGGGTTCGTCCAACTCGGCGCACATCGCGTCGAAGATCGTTCGACCGCCCCCTTGCGGCGGCTCCGGAGGTTCCCAGCGGACCCCCTCGACCAAGGCTCGCTTGACCTTCGCCCATTTGTTCTGGATATCGGCGTCCCGGACCCTATTTAGGTCGTCCATCCGGGACATGTCGATGCGGAGCGGGTATCTTTGGAGCAAATCCTGAATGTCCAGGATGTCCCGGACGTACATGCGGCGAACCTTCCGGTAGGCGATGTCCGCCGGTGAAGCGACGACGACCGTCAGCGCGCCTCTGAATGCTTCGAGGCGCGGACAGCCGTTCGCCCACTCCCGGAAATCGCCGGCGGAACGGTTCTCTTCGATAAGATCGACGCTCGGGCCGGAGGCCGACCGAAGCTCGAAATGCTGGTGGTGGTCGCCCCCATCGTCGGTTCCGCCGAGGCGTCCTTCCTCGAACCCAAGTTCGCGGAGGAGCTCGACGGCGCGGCCGCGTTCCGCGCCGCACACGAGCATGTCGAGATCTTTCGGATCTCGCGGGATTCCATGCGTCAGGATCGCGAAACTCCCGATGAACGCGTACGGGACGTCGCGACGCGTGAACCCTTCATGGACCAAGCGCACCACCGCCTCGAAACGTTCGTCGGGCCACAGCCCGTCGAAGGGGAACTCGACCATTAACCCAGTATGGTCCGGCCGAGCCGACCTCGCAAGGCCGGCATCGTCTTAACGGTTCCGTAACGCGACCCTTGATACGTTGTAAGCGATGGTGCTCGCGGCATTCTTGGCGGCGGTCGTGGCGGCGCAGGCGCCTTATCTCACGGCGCCCCAGCCCCGCTTCCGGGGCTTCGAGGGGCCTCTTCTCTTTCACGCCTCGCCGCCGGTCGCGGCGCCCTTGGCTGAAATCCGGCTCCCCGAGTTGCTGGACCGCAACCGGAAGGTCGTCGCCCTCGACTTAGGAGGGAAGTGCGCGCCTTGGTTCGCGGGGCTCGGCTACGACTCGTCGTATCGCGAGCGCTTTCTCCTGCTTTCCTGCGGGAAGCGCTTGACGGCCCGCCGCTTCGTCGAGGGCGACAGCCTCCTGCGCGGAATCTTCGTCGAGCCGGCGCCGGGTGAGGTGTTTCGGCTCAAGTTCCATCTGAGGCTTCCTCGGTTGTTCTCCGACAGCTTCCTTTCGCTCGAGCCAGTGCTGCACGACGGGAAGGCGGCCCGGCTCCGCCTCGAGGAACTTTTGGGACGCACGGCGGAGGCGGGGCAGAGCTTCTCGGTCGGCGGGCGGGAGTTCCGGGTTTTCTACGTGACCGACATCGACGTGAAGACTTCGGCGCCGGGGGAGACGCGCACCGTGCTCATCGTCGAGCGCCGCGGGCTCCGCTCGACCGCTTGGCCCGTGCCCGAGTCGTCTTTGCCCGCGGGCAAGCCGGTGCAGGCGAAGCTCGGCAGTCTGGAGGTGACCTTCGTCCGCACGACCGACGGAACGCTGTTCGTCTACCGGCCGGCGTCGGTGAGCTCTTCGAGCGCCGACGCGGCGTCGAGATAAGGCTCGAGCAGCGCCTCGAATCTGGCGCGGGTGGCGGTCGCCGCGTCCCCCTAGGTCTTCCCCTCGACGGGACTCCGGCCCGCCCGCGTCAGTCGCACCCTA
>JACRDR010000286.1 GCA_016212845.1 Elusimicrobiota bacterium | reverse complement strand
GGGCCGACGTGATCATCGCCGTCACGCACGTCGGCTTCGAAGAGGCGGACAAGCCCAGGTTCGAGGGCGACCAGACCTTGGCGCGCGAGGCGGCGGGCATCGACCTGATCGTCGGCGGCCATTCGCACACCCCTCTCAAGCACGCCTGGCGCGATCCGGAGCACGGGACGCTCGTCGTCCAGGCCGGGTCTTACCTGATGAAGGCCGGGCGGACGACCTTGACCATCGACCCGAAGACGCGCCGCGTGACGGCGTCGTCCGATGAGCTGCTCGACCTGTGGCCCGATCGCGTCGGCGAGGACCCGGCCGTGAAGGAGATCGTCGCCGCGCGCCAGGCCGAGGTGGGGGAAGCGTTCAAGCTGGTCGTCGCGACCGCGACGGCGGCGCTCGACCGAGGGGCGCCCGACCGGGAGTCGGGCCTGGGCTCGTGGATGGCCGACTGCTACAAGGATTGGGCCGCGACGGACGCCGCGTTCCAGAACGGCGGGGGCATTCGCGCCGATATCCCGGCCGGCCCGGTGACCTTGCGCCACCTCTTCAGCGTGATGCCGTTCGACAACGCGGTCGTGAAGGTGACGATGACCGGAGCGCAGCTGCGCTCGGCCCTCGACCACGGCGTCGGTTCGCCGCGGCTGGTCCAAGTCGGCGGCCTGCCGGCCGAGTTCCGCCGCCTGAGTCCCCGCCATGAGCGCCTGGGAGCGGTGACGGTCGGCGGCGCGGCGCTGGACGACGCGAAGACCTACACCGTCGCGACGCTCGACTTCCTCGTCGAGGGCGGCGACGGCTACGACGAGTTCGGGAAGGCCGCGGCGAAGGAGCCGACGGGAGAACGCGCCCGCGACGTCCTGCGCGCCTGCGCCGAGAATCAGAAAACGCTCGCGCCGCCCGTCCCCGGGCGGCTCAAGGCGATGGAGAACTGACATGGTGCTCAAGGATGTCCGCGCGAAGGTCGAGCAGACCTGGACCACGACGAAGAAGCTTCTGGCGATGATGAGCGTGTGGGGGCTGATCTTCAGCCTGGTCACGATCGCGCGCCTGGGCGCCGCGTTCACCTACGACGACACCCTCGTTCACGCGGACGCCGCCTACGACAAGGCCGCGGGCCGCGTCCAGCTCCAGCGCAGTCCCGAATACTGGAAGATCGTCAACAACGCCTACGACCTGGAAAGCCCGAAGATCCTCCCGTACGGCCTGGCCTGCGTCCTGCGCGCGTTCGGCTTCCGCATCCTGATCCTGGCCGAGCGCGGCGGGACCGGCGGCGACGCCCTGAAAAAGGAGTGGCGGCGCCTGGCGCCGCGCGGCTTCGTGTACGTCTCCGATCCGGAGGACCTCCACCTGCACCTGCAGGACGGCCGCTACGTGCTGTTCTTCGGCAACGGCGACCGCGAACTGCTCGAGGCCAAGAAAGCCGGGGTGTACTCGGTCCGCGTCAAGCTCGGCAAGAAGGCGGTTTCCACCGGCGAGTACAACCCGGGTCAGATGGGAGAGCTCGTCCTGCCGCTGTCCGAGTTCTAGAGTCGGCCCGGGCCGCGTTTAACCGTTGACTTCGGCCCCCTCCGCGTCCTACAATACGCCCAGACCCGGCTAGGCCGGGCGTCTGTGGACAAATAGTCCACAAAGGCCCCGGGAGTGAGGGATTAATGAGCAGCCCGCTGCGCCGTCCGCTGATCGCCGGCAACTGGAAAATGAACCTGACGCTGGCCCAGTCCGTGGACCTGGCCCGCGCCGTGAAGGAAGGGGCCGCCTCCGCGTCCGGCGAGGTCGCCGTCTGCGTGCCGTTCACCGCGATCACGGTCGTCGCCGAAATCCTGAGGGGCTCCCCGGTCCGCCTCGGGTCCCAGGACGTGTATTGGGAGGCGCAGGGCGCCTTCACCGGCGAGATTTCCGCCGGCATGCTGGTCGACGCCGGCTGCCAGATGGCGATCATCGGCCATTCCGAGCGCCGCAAGCTGTTCGGCGACAGCGACGAGTGGGTCAACAAGAAGCTGTCCGCCGCGCTGAAGGGCGGGCTGACGCCGATCGTCTGCATCGGCGAGACCCTGGAGGAGCGCGAGACGCAGAAGACTTGGCGCGTGCTGGAAACCCAGCTGGCGGGCGGCCTGAAGGGCTTCGCGCCCGCCGACCTGTCCAAGGCCGTGATCGCGTACGAGCCGGTCTGGGCGATCGGCACCGGCAAGACCGCGACGCCGGCCCAGGCGCAGGAGGCGCATCTCTTCGTGCGCGCCCAGCTGGAGAAGCTGTACGGCAAGGCCTTCGCGGCGGGGACGCGCGTCCTGTACGGCGGCTCGGTCACGGCCGACAACGTGGACACGTTGATGTCCCAGCCGGACGTGGACGGCGCCCTCGTCGGCGGCGCCAGCCTCAAGAAGGACTCGTTTTTGCGCATCATGGGGTTCAAGGCCGCGTGATCACGCCCGCGCAGGTCGCCGGTCTGGCGGGGGAGATCGAGAAGCGCCTCAAGCGCTCGAAGCTCGACATCCCTGTCGGCGTCTCCAACCGGCATTGCCACCTGACGCGCGAGCACTTCAAGAT
>JACRDR010000285.1 GCA_016212845.1 Elusimicrobiota bacterium | reverse complement strand
GAAAGCCCGCGCCGCCTTCGAGCGCGTCAGCGAACTCGAGAAGATCCTCACCGACAACGACGTCATCGTCCGCCGCGCGCAAGCCTCGCTCGCCGACGACGCCGAGCGCCACAAGCGCCTCCAGCAAGAGGCCGCCGAGGCGAGGCAGCGGCTCGAGGAGGAGAACGCCGAGCTCCGCCGCAGCCTCGAGCAGTCCGAGGCCGCTTCCAAGCGGAGCCTCGAGGAGCGCGAATCCGCTCTGTACGGACAGCTCGCCGAGCGCGAGTCCGCTCTCGCCCGCCGCACCCAGGAGATCGAGACCGCCATGGCCCGCGCGTCCTCGGAGTACCGCGCCCGCCGCGAGGAGCTCGAACGCCTCAAGACCGAGGTCGAGCGCTCCGTCACCGAGCTGATCAAGAAAGCCAAGGGATGAGCCGATGAGCCGCCAGGTCAACCGCGAGCTCGACAAGCTGCTCGAAGAGACGCGCCACCGCATCCGGGCGCTCTCCGTCGACGTCCCCGAACTCGAAGCGATCCCGCCGCCGCCGCCGCCCAAGTCTTCGGGACCTTCGACGCCCTTTCACTGGACCCGCGGCCGCGCCCTCGCGGCTTCCGCCGCCGGCGCCGCGATCGCCTACGGCGTACTTTCCTTCGCCGGCGTCCGCCCGTCTCCGCTGGTGAAGTCCGCGCCGCTCGCGATGGACCGCGCCGTCGGCCTCGTGCTGCGCGGCGACGCGCTCTTGAGCCTCGACCCGTCGCGAGAGCTCCTCGTCACCGTCGGCCCGGGCGGCGAAGCCCTCGGCGTCGCGCGCCTCGTCGAGCCCGACGCGACCGGCCTCGCCGGAGCCGACGACGGCTTGTGGACCGCCTCGATGGGGGGGCGGATCGCGCTGCACAACAACAAGCCCGGCATGCCCGTCGAGAAAGCCTACGCCGCGCCGGGCCGCTCGCCGCAAGCGCTCGCGTGGGACGGCCTGCTGCTCTGGGTCAGCGACCCGGTCGCCGGCTCCGTCTACGAGTACGCCTCACGCGGCGATCTCGCTCCGATCCGCGAACTGCCCCTGCCGGGCCTCAAACCCGTCGCGCTGCACAAGGGTCGCGAGCTGCTGTGGGTGCTCGACGGTCCGACGCGCACGCTCCGCCGCTACCGCGTCGGTCCGCTGCCGGTCGCCGTCGACGAATTGGCGCTCGGCCCCTACCTCGACCCGCAGGCGCGCGTCGCCGCGCTCGCGGTCGGGGAGGACTCGATGTGGGTGATCACGCAGACGCCCGTCCTACTGCACCGCTTCACCCTGTCCCGCCTGCCGTGGAAGCCCACGCCTAAGCCATTCGCCGCGCCCTAAAGCAGTCGGGCCCGAATCCGAACCGCGGGTGCCGGGCACCAGTTGTTCGGATTCGGGCCGGAGGTTTTTAAGGGCGAAAAACGTAGCCGAGCTTCGAGACGGTCTGGATCCGGCCGCCGAGACGGCCGAGGCGCATGCGCACGCGGCTGACCATCACGTCGACGGCGCGGGTTTCGGCGGTGGGAGACATGCCCCAGACGGTCTCGAGGAGGTAGGAGCGCGTGAGCACGCGCCCCGCCTTGCGCATGAGGATCTCGAGCAGCTCGAACTCGCGAGGCTGGAGAACGACCGCCTTTCCCTTCGCGAGGCAGAGGCGCTGGCTCGGGTCGATCTCGACGCCGGCGACGGCGAGGGGGGCTCCCCAGTGCTCGGCGCGCTCGAAGCGCCGACGGAGCACGGCGCGCACGCGGACGACCAGTTCGCGGGGATCGACGGGCTTGGCGAGGTAGTCGTCCGCGCCCAAATCGTACGCGCGGACGACGGAGTCCTCGGTCTTTCGCGCCGCTAATACGATCGCGGGAAGCTCGCGTCCGGTCTCGATCTGGCGGATCGCCTGAAGCAAGGTGAGGCCGTCCATATCGTCCAACTGGGAGTCCAAAATAGCAATGTCCGGCTTGTATTTTTCGAGCTTTTCGAGGGCATGGCGGGCGAGCTTGCAGGGGTCGACGTCGAATTCGGTGCGAAGGGAGGCCGCCATGGCGGCCTGCTCGGGGGGTTCTCCTCCGACCAACAGAATCCGGTAGGGCACGGTCCTAGAGTATAGCAGACGAATCGGGTTTTGTTTACATTTTTATTACAACCCGCTTACAATCGGTATACATTCGACCGTCACACTAGCGTCATCTATTAGGAGAACGAATGTACCGGATACTGGCCATCGACGACGACGCGATCATCCGAAGACTTTTGCTGCAGTCCATGGCGGCGGAAGGCTATGAGTGCATGGAAGCGTCTACGGTCGCGGAGGGTCTCGCGACGTGCGCGCGCGCGAAGCCGGACCTCGTGCTCCTCGACGTGAACCTCCCCGACGGCGACGGCATCTCGACCTGCCGCAAGATCAAAGCCGACCCGGCGCTTCGCCACATCCCGGTGCTCATCCTCACCGGCGAGGCCTCCGACATCGACCACCGCGTCGACGGCCTGCAGGCCGGCGCCGAGGACTACGTGCTCAAGCCGTTCCTCCCGCGCGAGCTCGTCAGCCGCGTGAAGGGCATCCTGAAGCGCAGCGCGAGGCCGACCCGCTAAATGCGCGCTCTCGCGTCCCGTCTCTTCGTCGTCCTCGCCGCGGTTCTCCTCGGAACCGCCGCGCAGGCCGCCGAACGGCTCACGGGCGCGACGAGGAACGTGCTGCGCAACGACGTCGCGTCGGGCGGAGAGCTCGCGGCGTCGGCGGGATTTAAGCTCAACGGCCGGTTCGGCGCCGTCGGGCACACGAACTTCACCGGCGCGACGGCGAAGGTGCGCTCGGGCCTGATGAACGTGTCGGCCCAGCCGGGGACGATCACCGCGCTGACGATGACGACGAAGTCCACGGGAACGCTCGATCTCGCTTGGACCGCGCCGGGCCAGGACGGCTACGAGGGGAACGTCGGCGCGGGCTTCTACCGCATCGACTACTCGTCGGACGCCGCGCATCTTTTCACGCCCACGACGTATCAGCTCGAGCTCGCGACGGCGGTCGTCGCCGGCGCGACCGAGAGCTATCAGCTCACCGGTCTGTCGCCGAACTCGACGTACTACGTGAAGATCTACCTGGCGGGTGCGGAGCGCTACTACGCCGAGGACTCGAAGCGGCTCGACGAGTCGACGCTGGCGAACGCGCCGGTGAACCCGTACTTCTCGGAGGTCGGCCAGTCGAGCGTCACGATCTCGTGGCTGCTGCCGTCCGGCGGCTCGGAGGGGTTCGAATCGAAGGCCGCCACCACCTCCCTGGCGCTGTCACTCGGGGGGAACGTCACCTCGACGCAGACCTCCAACGGCACCCTCCTCTCCCTGCGGATCGACGGCCTCAAGAGCGGCACGACGTACTTCTTCAAGGTCGCGAGCCTCAACTGGCAGGGCGACCGGACGTTCAGCACGGTGCTGACGACGAAGACGATCTCGGGCGTCGATCCTCTCGCGGTCGAGAACCTCACGGCGACCGCCGACGACCGCACGCGCAGCGTGCGGCTGACCTGGAGCGTGCCGCCCTTCCAGGCGCAGCAGGGTGTGCTCGTCCTCTTCTCGACGAGCCCGGCCTCCTTCCCGGTGACGGACGGCGTCGCGTACGATCCGGGCGCGTCCCTCGGCGACGCGTCGATCGTCCGCTCGACCGCGCTCGCCAACGGCTACGCGGACGTCGGGCCGCTCGCGCTCGACACGACGTTCTACTACCACGTCTACACCTACGGCAGCGGCGTGGCGCCGAACACCTACTCGGTCAGCGTCTCGACGCAGGTGTTCCTAGACCTCCCGCCGAACTCGCCGGCGGGCCTGACGAGCTACCTCTCGCCGGACAAAAAGCAGATCGCGCTGAGCTGGAACCCGGTGCTCTCCAACGATGACGGCTCGCTCTTCCACTCGACTTCGGCGCCGAAGACCGTCGAGCTTACGCGCTACGACGTCTACCGCGCGACCTCGGTCGATCACGCCGGCTGGACCCGCGTCAGCTCGGCTCCGGTCGGGGGGAACTTCTTCACCGAGACGATCCCCGACCTGAGCCAAAATTTCTACTACCGCGTCGCGGCCGTGGACTCGCTTCAGAAAGAGACGCGGTCGATCATCCTAAGCACCGAGAACGAGTTCTTCGTCGTGTCGCCGGACGAGGTCAGCCGCTTTCGCTTCCCGGCCGCCCTCGCGAAGGAGCTCAACAACGGCGGCAACAAGTACGGCTCGGACCTGGCGATCCGCGTCTCCACCCTCCCCGCCAGCGGCCTGGACAAGGTCTACAAGGCGTCCGAGTTCGAGGTCGTGAAGGTCCCCGGCGGCGAGAAGGTCTCCGACTTCAACTTCTCGCGCGCGGACGGCGAGCTCTCGCTGCACTACGACGTGGTCAACGGCCTGGTCGTGCCCTCCGACGCCGCGCTCGCGGTGGCGCTGGGCCGGCCCGCGGCCGTCGAGCCGGCGAGCGGCCAGATCCGCGCGAGCGAGGCGGACCGCCAGCTCGGCATGTACTGGCACAACGGCCAGAAGTTCGTGAAGCTCTTCGGCAAGGTCGACACCGGCGGCCAGCTCGTCCGCGTGAACACCTCGATGCCCGGCACCTACCAGGTCCGCGGGCTCGCGCGCACCGCCGGCTTCGACCTCGACCTCTCCGGCATGTCGAACAAGGCGATTACGCCCAACGGCGACGGCCGCAACGACCAGGTCGTCTTCACTTTCGACAACCCGCGCGACTCCCAAATCTCCGGCGAGATCTTCGACGTGACCGGCGCCCGCATCACGTCGATGAGCGCCGGCCCGCTGCCCAATACGCTGCAGTGGGACGCGCGCGCGGGCGGCCGGGTGGTGCCGAGCGGCGTCTACGTCTACCAGCTGCGAGGCGAAGGGAAAACCTTCAACGGGACGGTGGTGGTGATCCGATGATCAAGATCATCGCGCTGCTCTGGCTCGCCGCCGCCCCGGCCTTCGCCGCGTTCGAGGAGAAGGGCGCGGGCGCGCGCGGCCCCGGTCTCGGCGGCGCATTCGCCGCGGTGGCCGACGATGTCTACGCCATCCACTACAACCCGGCCGGCCTCGCCCTGCTCGAGCGGCCCGAGATCGCGACCGGCTACAGCCGGCTGTTCATGGGCCTGAGCGACAACTCGAACTTGAGCCAGTCCTTCCTCGGCTACGCGCACCCGCTGAAGGGCGGCGCCGCAGGCACGACCGCCGCCTCCTGGGAGCAGTTCGCGCTGAACTCGAGTCTCTACCAGGAGCACGTCTTCTCGCTCGCCTACGGCCGCCGTCTCAAGCAGGGCTGGGGGCCCGGCGACCTCTACGGCGGCATCACGGGCAAGTACCTCCGCCGCTCCTTCGGCACCTTCCCCGAGGCCGACAACGCGCAGATCGGCAACGGACTCCCGGTCGGCGTCGGCGTGGGCGACCCGGTGCTTCAGGGCCGCAAAAGCGTGGGCGCGCCGGACGCCGACTTCGGCTTGCTGTACCGCCTTCCGCGCTTCTACTCCTTCGGCCTGCAGATCGTCCACGTGAACCAGCCGAACGTAGCCTTCGACCGGGGCGACACCGACAAGCTTCCGCTCGGAATGCGCTTCGCGATGAGCTACCACACGCTGCTCTCGGTCATCACCGCGCAGATCGAAAACCAGGACTCGCCGCTCGGCGGCATGGACCAGAAGGTCACGCTGGCGGCGGAGCGCTGGTTCCCGCGGCTCTTCATCGGCGACTTCGCGTTCCGAGGCGCGCTGACGAACGGCAGCCGCGACCTGCGCAACGTGAACATGGGTCTCAGCTGGAGGACGAAGCGCATCGGCATCGACTACGCCTTCGCCCTCCCGATCTCCGGCGTCGCGGGCACGCAGGGCACGCACCGCGTCAGCCTCGGCGCCCGCTTCGGCGGCATGAACGAGCAGGACGAGTCGGTCGAGCTCATCCTCGAGGCTATGCGCAAGCTCAAGGCCGGCTCGATCCCCGAGCTCCGCGCGCTCGGCCCGGGCCTCATCCCGTCTCAGAAGGTCGTGCTCGACGAGCACGTGGCGCACGCGCGGGCGCTGCAGGCGCAGGCGCAGTACAAACAGGCGCTCGAGCGGCTGAACGACGCGCTGACTTTGAGCCCCGGCGACCCCGACCTGCTCAAGGCCTACGGCCGCCTCAACTTCGTCGCGCAGTACATCCCGTCTTTGCCCGACTACAAGACGGACCCGGTCCATGCCGCGCTGCACCAGGGCATCCTCTCGTACCTGGGACTCAACGACGCGCAAGCGGTCGAGAAGGTCACCTACGCCTGGAGCCTCAAGCCCAACCACAAGGGTCTCGAGACCTTCCTCACGCAGCTCGAGCTCGCGACCGGCATGCGCCGCACCGTCGTAAAGGCG
>JACRDR010000279.1 GCA_016212845.1 Elusimicrobiota bacterium | reverse complement strand
GGGGGCCAGCAGCGGCAGGCCGCCGCGCGCGCTGGTGACGGTCTCATAGGCGATGCAGATGGCGCCCGAGGCGATCAGGTCCTTGGTCTGCTCCGGATCGGGAGCGAGGTGGAGGTAGGTGTAGAGGATCTGCCCTTCGTGGAAGTAGGAGTACTCGGACTCGAGCGGCTCCTTCACCTTCACGATCATGTCGGAGTCGTCGAAGAGCTTCTTCTTGTCGGCGACGATCGTCGCCCCGGCGGCCTTGTACTCCTCGTCGGTGATGCCCGATCCGAGTCCGGCTCCCTTCTCGACGAACACGCGGTGGCCGTCTTTCACCAGCGCGCGCGCGCCTCCGGGCACCAGACCTACGCGGTGCTCGCGGTTCTTGATTTCCTTGGGAACGCCGATCTTCATGGGAGGGACCTCGCGAAAACTGTGTGCGAGGATTCTACAAAACTTGGACGGGCTCGATCGTCTCGCCGGCCTCGTCCCACAGGACGCCCTTCCGCCAGGGCGTGTGGATCAAGACGGCGCCGCCTTTCTTCGCCCAAGAACCGGCGCGCAGAAAATCCATGAAGGGCTTGAGCTGGACTTCTCGGTCGAGATACGGCTGGACGTAGCGGAAGAAGAGGACCTCGCCCGGGTGGTCGGCCAGCCGGGGCCAATCCGAAGGCTTGCGGATCTCGAGCGGCCGCGGGACGATCCAGGAGCGGATGTCGGACCGCACGCGGCTCCATTTTCCGCCGCCGGGCTCGAAGTAGCGGGCCCACGCCTGCGGAGGGCCGCGGTAGTAGCCGAGCGCCGCGAGGACGCGGTTCGTCGGATTGAAGTCGTAGACCTCGACGCGGATCTTCCAGCGGCCCGGGTCCTCGCCCGAACTCCGCAGGACGTCGTCGAGCAGCATCGCGACCGAATAGGCTTCGGAGCCGTCGGAGCCGCCGACGGATTTGAGGACGAGGGAGCGGTCGCCGTCCGCCGCCTTAAGCGCGACGATTGTTTCGAGCCGGGGCCGGAGGTTTTTCCACGTGCGCGGGTCGCGGAAAAATTCGGTCCGGTTGATGACGCCGACCTCTTGGACCACGCGCTGATCGGCGCTCCGGAAGAACGCCGGCTCGGGCAGGCCGCCCGCGCGCTCGATCGCCTCCGTCAACTCCGCCGCGTCCGGCCTGAGTCCGAGCTCGGAAAGCTGCTCGAGAAGAAGATTCTCCGACTCGGAGCCGGTCAACGCGGCCGCGGGCGCGGGGGCCGCGGCGGCGAGCGGAGCGGCGGGGGCGAGCGGAGCGATCTTCGGGGCTGAGAGCTTGACGCTCGCTAGGACGGTCGCAGCGGCGGCGGCGGCCGCGCCCTCCCAGCCGAGCGTGGCGCCCAGCGAAACGGCGGTGATGACCGAGGCGGCCTTGAGCTCCACCCAGGCGCGCCGCTCCCATTTCTGTCCGACGGCGGAGGCGGGCAGCCCGAGGGGGGCGGCCGGAAGCTCGATGGGGCGCGTTTGGGCGTTGGCGAAGCCCACCCAGAGGGCCAGCAACACGCTTCGCATGACCCTTATAAGGTAGAGGGAACTTTCTTCCCGACTCAGGGTCTAAAGTCCCGGCGCGCGTAGGACCGTTTTAGGTAGGATAAACCCCCATGCTCAACCTGATCCTGGCTTGGACGTTGGCGTCGTCGGCGCACGCGGGCGCGATGTGCGACCTTCAGGAGGCGAACGCGGCCTTCGATCGCAAGGAGCCGCAAAAGGCGCTCGCGGGCTACGAAAGCGCGCTGAAGGCCTGCCCAGGGGACGAGCGGTGGATCGCGGTCTTTCGGACCGCGGAGAGCAAGGCGATGCTTTTCCGCTACGCCGAGGCGGCCCAGGGCCTGGCGGCCGAAAAGCTCCCGTCCGAGCCCCTGTGGCGCGGCCGGCTTCTGCTTCTTAGGGCCGAGCTCGCGGTCGCGAATATCGAGCAGTACGGCTACGCCGCGCCCTCCGACGAGGAAGTCGGCGTCGAAGGCGAGAAGAAGGACCTGACCCGGCGGACCCTCGAAGAGTGGAAGGCCGAGGCCTCGTCCTCGTTCCAGCAGCTGTGGCCGCTGCGCGCCGAGCTTAGAGCGCGCGCGATCCGCGACGAGTCGTACTACGTCGACCTCGAGAACGCCGACCTCGACCGGACGCCGACGCTGTGGGATTTCGTCGTGCTGCGCTGGACGCAGTACCTGCTGACCCAGGCGCCCGCCGCCAAGACCACGCCGGACGGGGCGCTTTTCATCGGCGACTCCTTCCGCGGCGAGCCCCGGCCTCAGGACCCGCCGGCCCTCCAAGCCGCGGCGCTCATGGAGGACACCGGACTAGAGTTGTGGAAGCTCGAAAGGCTCGACATCCCCTTCCAGCACGGCGGCACCACGGGCGCCTCCGCGGAGACCCGCGAGAAGGCGATCGCGACGCTCAAGGGTTGGCGCGACTCCTTCAAGGCTCCGCGCGCCAAGGCCGCGGCGGCGCTGCGCGCGGCCCAGCTCTCCGAGCAGGCCGGACGCCAGGAAGACGCGGTGAAGCTCTGCCGCGACGCCGAGGACCGCTTTCCCGGGCAGGAGGCCGCCAAGCAGTGCGCGGGACTCCGCGCCCGCATCGAGCTGCCCGAGCTCCAGCTCACGGTGAAGTCCGTCCCGCCTCCGGGAAAGGGCATGCTCACCGTGCGCGCGCGCAACCTCGACCGCGTCCAGCTGCGGCTATACCGCACGACCGAGGCCGAGCTCGCCCGCTATTGGGGATCGGGAAACCAGCAGTGGCAGCATCTGCGCCAGGCGTCCGATACCCTCCTCCGGGAACTGACGCCGCGCCGGGCGGACCAGTCCTGGACCGCGGCGACGAAGCCGAAGACGCCCTATACATGGATGGAAGCGCCGTCCGATCCGCCGCCGCTCGACGAGGGCATTTACGTCGCGATGGCGTGCTCGGACGACTCGTGCACGCCGGGCAAGTCCTTGATCTTCGGCGCGGTCGTCAACGTGACGCGCCTCCTCCTCGTCGGCTCGGCGGGTCTCATGGGTCCCGAGGCGCAGTTCGTGCCCCCGCCGGGAGAGGGCGGCCCGATCGAAGCGCCGACGTTCCACCTGTACGCGCTCGACGCCCAGACCGGCCGGCCCGCGTCCAAGGCGTCGATCTCCGCGTGGCGTTGGGAGCGAGGAAGCGCTCCGGCGCTCGCCCAGCTCAAGACCGACGAGCAGGGCATGGCGCAGTCGCCCGTGACCGTCAACCGCGGCTACGGCGAATGGAATCACGCCGCCATCGACCCGCTCGCCAAGTCCGGCGCGAGCGTGGCCTATTGGTCGGGCGCGGAGTCGTTCGGCTGGTCGGCGCCGGCGCCGATCGAGATCAAGGTCGAGACGGACCGGCCGATCTACCGGCCGGGGCAGGAGGTTCGCGTGAAGGTCACCGCGATCCTGCGCCTGCCCAGAGGCTACAAGACGTACGACCGCGACCAACCGGTGACGCTCACCGCCAGCGACCCGAACGGCCAGCAGTTCTTCAACCAGACGCTGAAGCTCAACTCGTTCGGCAGCGCGTCGGCGCGGTTCACGATCCCGACCGGCCGGCTCCTCGGCTACTACCAGCTCGGCGCCAACATGAGCGAGTTCGGCCGCAATTTCTGGGGCGGCGGGAATTTCCAGATCGAAGAGTACAAGCGGCCCGAGTTCGAGGTCCTCGTCGGCGAATCGACGGGCGCCTGGAAGTTCGGCAAGAACGCCGTCGTCACCGGCGAGGCGAAATACTATTTCGGCGGTGCGGTGCCCGACGCGGACGTCACCTACAAGGTCACGCGCCAGCGCTGGATCCCGTGGTTCTGCTGGTGGTGGCGGCCCTGGGGCGGCGGCGCGCAGCAGGTCGCCCAAGGCAGCCTGAAGACGGACGCCGCGGGGAAGTGGTCGTTCGCGTTCACCCCCCAGCCCGACGACCTGTCGGCGAAAGACCCCTACCCGGCCCAGTTCAACGTCGAGGTCGAGGCGCGCGACGCGGGAGGCCGCACGATCAAGGCCTCGCGCACCTTCACGGCGGGCGCGAAGGCGTACCTCTTCGAGATCTCGCCGTCCGCCGGCTTCTTCACCGCCGGCGAAGAGGCGGCGGTGCCGGTCCGCCTGCGCAATCTCAACGAGCGCGCGGTGGCGGGCAGGGGCAAGTGGACGCTGTTCCGGCTCGAGGGAACGCCCAAGGCCGAAGATCCGGGCACGACCTGGGGCGGGCAGTTCCCCGCCGCGCCTTCCCTCGAGGAAATTTACAAGGACGTCCCGAACGGCAAGAAGGCCGGCGCGGGCGACCTGCGCTTCACCGAAGACGCTCCCGCCGACGCGAAGCTCGGAAACCTCGAGGAGGGCGCGTACCGGCTCACCGTGAAGACCGACGACCCGTGGGGCGGCTCCATCGAGCAGTCCGTCGTGCTCGTCGCCGCCGGCAGCGGCAAGGTGAACCTGCCGCTCCCCGCCGTCGCGCTCGCCGAGCACGCGTCGTTCGTTTCGGGCGAGAACGCGCGCTTTCTCATCGGCTCGAGCCTCATCGGCCACACGATGTTCGTCGAGATCTGGGCGGGCCAGTACCTGCTCGAGCGCCGCGCCCTGCCGGGCGGCGTCCGCGTGCTGTCGCTTCCCGTGCGCGCCGACCACAAAGGGGGATTCACGATCCGCTGGTTCGGCGCGAAGGACTTCCGGGTTCGCTCCGGCCAGGTGCAGGCGGACGTCCCGTGGAAGGAAAAGGAGCTAAGAGTCGACCTCAAGCTTCCCAAGGCGGTGAAGCCCGGTCAGAAGACGCAGGGCACGCTCACCGTGAAGGACTCCTCCGGCAAGCCGGTGAACGCCGAGGCGCTCGTGCGCGTCTACGACCGCTCGCTCGAGTACTACGCGGCGCAGGCCGGCGGCTGGACGGCCGGACTCTACCCGCGCAACGGCGGCGCGCCCGGCGCGCAAGGCTCGATCTGGCAGCCGTGGGTCAACTCGGTCTCCATACGCGAGGGCGAGATCCAGCGAATGCTTCAGCTCTTCCAGCAGGCGACGCAGTCGAAGACCCCGCCGATGCTCCGCTTCAATAAGACCCGGATCTACGGCGGCTACGGCATGCTGGAGATGCTCGGCGGCGGGGGCGGCGGCCCGGGTGGAGGACTCCGCGGCCGCGCGTACATGGAGGAAGGCTTCGCTCCCGCCATGGACGGCGCGCCGATGGCGATGATGAAGGCGGCGGCTCCGGCGGCCCCAGCCGCCGCGCGGGAGAGGAGTTCCATGGCCCAGGACGAAAACGCCGCGGCCGCGCCTCCGGCCCCGGCGGCGCGCAAGGACTTTTCCGAGACCGCCTACTTCGAGCCGCAGCTGCCCATCGCCATGGGCAAGGCGAAGCTCTCCTTCAAGGCGCCCGAGCGCCTCACCGACTGGCGCACGACGGTCGCGATCCTCTCGCGAGACGTGAAGCGCGGCACGGCGGCGACCACCTTCGCGACCCGGAAGGAGCTGATGGTGCGCGTCGAGATGCCTCGCTTCTATCGAGAAGGCGACACCGGACGCATCCTCGCGCTCGTCAACAACGACACGGACCGCGAGCTGACCGGCGAGGTCACGCTCACCGCCGACGAGGACGGCAAGCCGGCCCTCGAGCGCCTCGGGCTCTCCGGCGCGAGCCAGAAGTTCCGCGCCAAGGCCAAGGGCGCGGCGGCGCTGGCCTGGGACGTGAAGGCCGGCCGCGGCACCGGAAACTTCAAGATCCGCGCGGTCGCCCGCTCCGGCGAGCTCGTCGACGCGGAAGAGCGCGACCTGCCGCTGCTGCCTTCCCGGGAACGGCTGATCGAGTCGACCTTGGTGGCGCTCGACGGCAAGACGAAGAAGGTCCTCGAGCTGCCCACGTTCAAGGAAGCCGACCCCACGCGCGAGCACGAGTCGATGACGCTGCAGATCGATCCGCAGCTCGCGCTGTCGGTCCTCAACTCGCTGCCGTTCCTCATGCGCTACCCGCACGAGTGCACGGAGCAGACCCTCAATCGCTTCGTGCCGTTGGCGATCGTCAACGCGTTCTACCGCAAGAACCCGAAGCTCGCCGAGGCGGTGAAGAAGATCCCGAAGCGCAGCACGCTCACGCCCGCCTGGGACCGCAAGGACCCGCGCCGTCTCATGTCCCTCCTCGAGACGCCGTGGGAGAACCAGTCGCAGGGGATCTCGGCCGGCTGGCCGATCATCGACCTCTTCGAACCGAAGATCGTCGAGGAGCAGAAGGCGGACGCGCTGCAGACCCTGCTCTCGTATCAGCTCGGCGATGGCGGCTTCCCCTGGTTCCCGGGCGGCCGGGCGGACCCGTACATGACGCTGCTCGTGCTCGGCGGCTTCGCCGAGGCGGCGCGCTACGACGTCTCGATCCCCCGCGACTCCGCGACGCGCGCGCTCCAATACGTCTACGCGGAGCTGCCGCGGCACTTGAAGCCCGAACCTTACGAGCTCTCGCTCGTGCTCTACGGCGCGTGGGTGGTCAGCTCCTTCGACAAAACCTACGACGGCTCCGAAACGGGGATGAAGCTCGCGAAGGCCTGGGTCGATTACGCAGACAAGCACGGCGACGCGCTCACGCCGATCGGCCGCGCGCTCGCCGCGCACGTCTATTTCCGCCTCGGCGAGACCGCCAAGGCGGAGCAGTACCTCAACCGCGCGATGGACGGCGCGCGCGAGGATCCCATCGCCGGCGTCTACTGGCAGCCCGAGAAGCTCTCGTGGCTCTGGTACAACGACACCGTCGAGACGCACGCGTTCCTCCTGCGCACGCTGCTGACGATGCGCCCGAAGGATCCCCGGATCCCCGGCATGGTCCAGTGGCTGCTCTTCAACCGGAAAGGCAACGAGTGGAAGTCGACCAAGGCCTCGGCCGCGGCGATCTACTCGCTCCTCGACGTCATGAAGAAGCGCGGCGCCTTGGAGAAGGGAGACTCTTATCAGGTGAAGTGGGGCGAGACCGCGACGAAGCGCGACGTCGGCGCTCTCGAGTGGCTCGCCGAGCCGATCCGCGTCTTCAAGAGCGGCGAGGCGGTCAAACCCGCCGACGGCAAGGCCGTCATCACGAAGGACGGCCCGGGCCTCGCGTTCGCCTCGCTTACGTGGGTCTATTCGACCGACCAGCTGCCGAAGGCCTCCGGCGCCGGCATGATCGAGCTCGAACGGAAATTCTTCCGCCGCGTCGCGAAGACGGACGATCCGGCCAAAGCCAAGCTCGAGCCGCTGAAGTCCGGCGACACCGTGAAGGTGGGCGACGAGATCGACGTGCAGCTCATCGTGCGGGCCCGGTCGCAGTTCGAGTACGTCCACCTCAAGGATCCTAGAGGGGCCGGCTTCGAGGCGGAGGCGCTCACCAGCGGCTGGCGCTGGGACCAGCTCAGCCGCTACGAGGAACCGCGCGACTCGCTCACGAACTTCTTCATGGGCTGGCTGCCGCATGGCGAGTACGTCCTGAAGTACCGCATCCGGCCGACGACGCCGGGACGCTACCGCATCGGCGCCGCGGTGCTGCAGTCGATGTACGCGCCCGAAATGGCGGCGCACTCGTCGGGCTTCGAACTGGCCGTCTCGGCAAAGTAGAATCCGAACACTGGTGCCAGGCACCGGTTGTTCGGATTCGCGTTCTATTTCGGCGCGGGGACGACGCCCGGCTTCACCGGCGCGGGAGGCGGCGCCAGCCAGTCGGCGGCGGGGTGGTTCCAGTCGGAAGGCGCCAGGCCTTCGGCCACGACGACTTCCGGCTTGCCGCTCAGACGGATATAGGCGCTCGGATAGTCCGGGCCGTCCTTGCCCACCTGCAGTTCCAGCAGCGGGCCTTTCTCTCCGATGAGCCGCAGCTGCACCGCGCTCGACGCGCCCAATCCGAACAACGGGTAGCGCTGCGCGTCCTGCGTGACCGGCTCCGAAAGCGCCACCTGCGGAAGACGCTCGAGGCTCAAGGAGATGAGACGCGCGTCCGCCGGAGCGTTCTTCGCGGTCTCGACCACCCAGGCGTCCTTAGACCGCGCCAGCACGTTCTTGCCGGCCGGCCCTTCGATTTCGATGCGGATTACCTTCCCCGGCAGGTCCTCGGCGCAGAGCAGCGGCGCTTGCCGCGGGCGCGTGACCCACGCGGCGACGACCGTCGCGACGGCGAGCCCGACGAAGACGCCGAGCAGGCGGCGGATCGTTTCGGGGCGCATTCAGGCGGCCGGCGCGGGCTCGGCGGGAGCCGGCGGCTCCGAAGGCGGCGCGGCGGCGGACGGAGGCGCTCCGTAGTCGGCCATGCGGCGGGATCGGGCGCTCCGGCGGCGCGCCCACGCCCAGAGACCGAGCGCGACGACGCCCCACGGAGGGGCGAGGATCAAGGTCCAGCGCACGAGAGCCTTGCTCGCCTGCGGGATCTCGCGCAGGGGCCGGAACGCGACCGCCTTGTTGCGGATCGCGATGAGCTCGGCGTCGAGCGCCAGCCAGTCCATCAGGTTCAAAGAGAAGGCGGCGTTCGTCGGGGGCACGCGGAAGGCCTGGGCCATGAACCGCGAGGAGCCCACGACCGCGAGGCGTCCCGGCCGCTCCGCTTTCGCCAGCGGCGTCTTCGCCTTCACGCCTTTGGGCGCCTTATCGAACGCGGGCTTGAATTCCCCGTCGAGCACGACGGCGAGGTCGAACGGACCACGCAGATCGTCGGGGCCGGCCGGCTCCGACTTGAAGGGGTGCAGGGAGATGCTCGGCGTTTTATCGGGTTTGGCCCACGAATATGGCGAGGACTTGACCAGCACCTCGGCCTTGGGGGCCGTGACCTTCAGCGGGCTCGCGAACGGGACGACGATCGAATCGAGGCCCTTCGTCACCGGGTTCAAGGAGCTCAGGTTCGTCGCCTTCACGAAAGGCGGGAACGGCACGACGTTCGTGATGGCGAAGATGCCCTGCTGGACCGAGATCTGGATCGGCTGGCTCTGCTGGTCGAACACCAAGGTCGAGAGCACCCCGACGCCGTGCTTGGCGAGAAAGTCGGTCAGACCGGATTCCTCGTCGGTGGCGGTGAAGGTGCGCATGTCGACGCGCTTGGTGTCGACGGCGACGCCGAGCGAGCGGCCGGACAGCAGGAACTGGTCGAGCAGCCAGAGCTCGCGGTCGGTGAACTTCTCCTCCGGGCCGATGATCAGGAGCGTCTGGAACTCGGCCGGGACGCCGTCGTCGGGCACCTTACCGAGATCGACGGGCTTCAGGCGGTAGCGCTGGGCGAGACGCTGGCCGAGCGACGGGTCCAGCGTGTCGAGCCCTTGAGCGCGGTGGTTCGTGACGAAGCCGAGGGAGGGCATCTCGGCCAGGGTCATCGTCTTGATGCGCGAAGTCAGATCGTACTCGAGCCCCGTGACCTCTTGGAGGTACGGGATGCCTTCCCTCTTGTCGCGGTACTGGAGGCTGATGCCGAGGAAGCCGTCGCGCACCTCGAACTTGTCGTTCGAGTAGATCTGGAACTGGACGGGCATGATCCCGTCCTTGCCGGCGTCCTGCTTCGCCTTCGGGTCGGCGTCGGTGTCGAAGAACTGAACGCGGACTTTTCCGCCGGAGGCGGTCTTGTACTCCTCGAGGAGATCGCGCGCGTAGTCGCGAGCGGAGGCGACCTGCGGCGGCAGCTCCCTCGAGGCGTAGAGCTTGATCGTGACGGGGTCCGGCAGCGAGTTCACGAGGCGCTTGGTCGCCGCGCTCATCGAGTACACGCGGCCCTGAGACAGGTCGAGCCGGAGGTGGACGAAGCGCGAGAAGGCGTTGAGCAGAAGCGCGATGCCGATCACCAGCGCCGCGGCCGTCGAGGTCGTCTGCAGGAGGTCTCGCCGGTTCATATCAGTCGGTGCGCGAGACCCACAGGCGGACGAGCGTCAGGAACAGGAAGACGCCGCCGAAGCTGGCGAAGTAGATCAGGTCGCGCGTGTCGATGACGCCGCGCGCCATGCCGTGGATGTGGGCGTCCAAACCCATGAAATCGGTGAACGGAGAGAGCCACGGAGGCACGAGCGCGTCGACCTTGCCGAGGGCGTAGAGCGCGAACGACCCCGCCCAGCCGACGATGAACGCGACGACCTGGTTGCGCGTCATGGCCGAGGCGAACAGGCCGACGGCGGCGAGCATCGCGGCGGCCAAGGCCAATCCCGCGTAGCCGACGAGGGTGGCGCCCCAGTCGAGGTTGCCGAGGATGCCGAGGGCGACGGGGAAGCCGAGGGTCAGCGCGAGGAGCGACCAAAGCAGGGTCACCGCGGCGGCGTATTTCGACAGGACGATCTCGTGATCCTCGACGGGCAGCGTCTGCAGGAGCTCGATCGTGCCGGCCTTCTGCTCCTCCGAGAAGAGCCGCATCGTGATCGCGGGGACGAAGAAGGTGAGGAGCAGCGGGACCAGATCCAGGAAGCCGGAAACCGAGGCCTGGCCCAGGACGAACATCGGCTGGGCGCTGAAGTAGCCGGTGCAGAAGAGGAAGACGACCGCGATGATGTAGGCGGTCGGCGTATTGAAGTACGCGCGCGTCTCCTTGAGAAACAGCGCCTTGAAGCCCTTCACGCGGTCAGGCTCCGGAAGACGTCTTCCAAGGTCGCCCCTTCGCGATAGAGCTCGAGCACCGGCCAGCGCTTCTCGGCAGCGAGCGCGAAAATCTTGGCGCGCAGGTCCCCAGCCTCGGCGCGCGTCATGATGGTGACCGCGGCCTCGCCACCCGCGGCGCGCGGCTCCGCGCTCTCGACGCCTTCGACCGCGCGAATGAAGTCCGCCGCCTCACGGGCCTTGGACTCCTCGGCGAGCACGAGCTCGAGCCGCTGGGCGCCCGTGGATCTGGCTTCGAGCTCCGCCGGGCTGCCTTGGGCGACGATCTGCCCGCGGTGGATGATGAGGACGCGGTCACAGGAGGCCTTCACCTCGGAAAGGATGTGGCTCGAGTAGAGGACGGTCTTCTCCTTCTTGAGCTCGGTAATGAGCGCGCGAACCTCTGCGGCCTGGTTCGGGTCGAGGCCCGAGGTCGGCTCATCGAGCAGCAGGATGGGCGGATCATGGAGGATCGCGGCGGCGAGCCCCACGCGCTGGCGGAAGCCCTTAGAAAGCTGGCCGATGTCCTTGCCGATAACCGCGCCGAGCGCGCAGCGCTCGATGGCGGATTTCACCGCCGAGCGGGCCTTGGCGGACTCGAGCCCCCGGGCGGCCGCGCACCACTCGAGATACTCGGCGACCTCAAGGTCCTCGTAGAGCGGATTGTTCTCAGGCAGGTAGCCGATGGAGCGGCGGCAGCCGAGCGGATCAGTGGAGGCGTCTAGCCCGGCGACCTTGACCGTGCCGGAGCTGGGCAGCAGAAAGCCGGTCAGGACCTTGAGCGTGGTCGTCTTGCCCGCGCCGTTAGGGCCGAGGAAGCCCACGACCTCGCGTGCGGGTATCTCGAAAGAAATACCCGCGACCGCGGTCGTCTCGCCGTAGCGCCGTACCAAGTTATCGACGTGGATCATCGATGCCCATTAATTAGAAAACACTACCGTGCCCCGTCAAGAACGCGAATCCGAACAGCTAGTGCCAGGCACCAGCTGTTCGGATTCGCAGGCTACTCTCTGAGATAGTCCGAAATCACCGATCTCGCGCGATTTAGCACGCGCGCCGTCTCCGACGCGGTGAAGCCCGATGTCGTCGCGGCTCTCGCAAAGCTCTTTCGAAGGGCCGTAAGCTTCCTTTCCTTGGATGTTCCCGCGAGATGTTCCGGCGCGACCCCCTCATACATCGCGAACTCGGCCAGCATCTGGACCAGCCCTGCCGGAAACCTTGGACTAGCGTCGACAGGCTCTTCGTCAAAGGGGTTCGGCACAGCGTGAGGCCACTTTGCGGGTGCTTTCGCGCGCATGAACGCTCGGTATTGTTCGAGTGCACTTCGACCTTTGCCGAAGAGAGACAGACAAAGTTCCGTGGTGACGAGCGGATGCGGCACGCCCAAATAGGCCGAGTGGCTGGTCCACGGATAGTCATCGACCGCAGCCGCGATTCCCGCGGCCACAGGATTGTAATGGATGTAGCGAAGCACGTTCAGCAAGTATGAGTCCGTCATGCAGACCGAGTCCCAATACCTTTTCTCGAACAGATGTCCCGTGGAGTGGGACAGCCAGTTTTGCCTGTGTGCGAACTTCGATTGAACCCAATGCATCGCGGTCTTCAAAGGCACGCTGCTGACTTGTAGGAGCAAGTGAGCGTGGTTGGACATGATCGCGTAGGCGTGCATGCGCAGCGTGAACTTTTCCAGCGCACAGGCGATCGTCCGCATATACTCCTGCTTAGCCTCCTCCCTGAAAAAGATCGGAAGCCGGTTGTTTCCCCGAACAACCACGTGATAAGCGGCGTCTTCGAAATGAACTCTTAGATCTCTCCCCATACCCACATGTACGAATGACCGGCGAAAAAGTTCCCTTTCCCGTCGGAGGGCGAATCAGAACAGCTGGTGCCTGGCACCAGTGTTCGGATTTAGGCGAGGCCGCGGAGGACGCGGTAGGTCCACTCGAAGACGAGCGCGGCGGCGATCCAGGCGGGGGCGAAGTCCAGGCGGATCAGGCCGTGGAAGTTCCACTTCGCCTTCACGTACTCCTTTTCCCACGGGCATTCGCCTACGCTCCGGCGCAGCAGCCAGCCGGAGGAGTACTCCACCCCGTAGATCAGCAGCATGTACATGAACCCCCGCACCAGCATCGGGTAGTTCGACAGCCGCGGATAGAGCAGGAAGCAGAACGGATAGACCAGCGCGTAAATGGGCACCATCCAGAGGTAGGTGTAGCCCTTCAGCCGCAGGTCCTTCTTCTCGGGGTAGTCCATCACGGCGGTGAAAATCACCTCGAGCGCCAAACCCACGCAGGTCAGGATGAGGAGATGCGTCAGGGACACCGTCCAGGAGCCGCTCACGAGCCGATTCTACTACAAGCCGCCCGACGGCCGCATGATGCCCGCGTAAAATCGTTTTTGCTAACGTTTCGAGGTGAACTCCCGACAGCGGGCGGTCCTGTCCGCGCTCCTTCCCGGCGGCGCGGATCCCCGGCTTCCGGTCGGCCTGCTCGAGTCCGGCTTCGAGGAGTTCTACGCGAGCTTCCGCGCCGAAGCCGGACCCGAGATGCGCGTGGGTTTTTCGGCCGCCCTTTGGGCCGCGATCTGGCTGGCGCCCCTCTTGATCGGCAAGCTCCCGCCGATCACGCTCTTGTCTCCCGAGAACCGAGAACGCGCGCTCGAGGCGATGCTCGCCAGCCGCGTCTACGCCTTGCGCCAGCTCGGGCTCGTGCTCAAGGCGGTCGCGTCCTTCCACTACGGCGTCGACCCGAGAGTCCGCCGGGCGATCGGATTCCCCGGATGATCGTCGACGGCGCGGCGCTGACGTCCCACTTCGAGGAGACCTTCGACTGGGTCATCGTCGGCTCGGGCGCGGCCGGCGCGACCGCCGCGCGCGTGCTCTCCGACACCGGCGCGAGCCTATGCGTGCTCGAGGAAGGCCCCGCGGTCAAGACCGCCGAGTTCGGAGACCGGCTTTGGCCGGCGCTGAGCAAGATGTTCCGAGGCCAGGGCGCCCAGGTCGCGCGCGGACGGGCGTACATCCCCGTGATCCAAGGCGCGTGCCTCGGCGGCAGCACGGTCATGAACTCGGCGATCATGTGGCGGCTGCCGGACGACGTCTGGGAGCCGTGGAAGACCGAATACGGGCTCGGCGACGCGCTGCCGCTCAAAGAGCTGCACGCCGCGTGGGACGCGATCGAGCTAGAGCTCAACGTCCGCCCCGTCGCCGAGGAAGCCTGGGGCTCGACGAACCGCCTCATGCACGAGGCCTCGGCGAAGCTGAAGGTCTCGGCGGCGCCCACCCGCCGCGGCGACACCGGCTGCCGCGGCAGCGCGCGCTGCCTCACCGGCTGCCCGCACGGCGCGAAGCAAAGCATGCTCGTCAGCTACCTGCCCTACGCCGAGCAGCGCGGCGCGACGATCCTTTCCTCGGCGAAGGCCGACCGAGTCGTGTTCTCGGGCGACCGCGCGACGGCGGTGTCCGGCCGCCTGAAGACGGCGGGCGGCCTCCGGCCGTTCGTCGCGCACGCCCGGCGCGGCGTAATCGTCGCCGCCTCCGCGATCCAAACGCCGCAGCTTCTCGCCGCGTCGCGGCTCTTCTCCCCCCATCTCGGCCGGCACTTCCAGGCGCACCCGGGCGGCTGCATGATGGGCGTCTTCGACCGTCCGATGAACCCCTGGTTCGGCGCGACGCAGGGCTACGACGCCGACCAGTGGCGGCAAGAGCTGCGCGCGAAGATCGAGACGATCGCGCTGCCCCCCGAGATGGTCTTCGCTCGTTTGCCGGGCGCGGGGCGCCGCTGGGCGGGTGCGATCGCCGAGTCGGGGCACATGCTGCTGTGGGCGGTGCAGCTGCGCGCGCATGCGAAGGGCAGCGTGCGCCGCGGCCCGCTCGGCGCCGACATCCGCTTCGACCCCGAGCCTCGCGACATGGAGAATTTCCGCCGCGCGCTCCGCAAGACCGCGGAGCTCTTCTTCGCGGCCGGCGCACGCGAGGTGCGGCCGGGCATCTTCGACTTTCCGGAGGTCCTCAAGCCCGGCGAGGAGGGGCTGCTTGATTCCGCGCCGCTCGATCCCCGGAACTACTCGATGATCCTCTCCCACCTCTTCGGCACGGCGCGCATGAGCGCGCGGTCCGGCGACGGCGTGGTCGGGACCGATTTCGCCGTGCACGGCACGGAAAACTGTTACGTCGTGGACTCCTCGATCTTCCCGACGAACCTCGGCGTGAACCCTCAGGAGGCGATCATGGGCACGGCGTGGCTGGCCGCGTCCCGGCTCGCGCAAGGGCGATGAGCGCGGGACGCTACGAACGGCTGGCCCGCGCCGCCGACGCCGAGCTGGAGGCGCTGCTCCGGGGCGGCCGCGCGCCGGACGCGAAGGGGCTCGCGGGCTTCGAGTGGCGCGGCTACAACACCGCGCCCTTCACCGCGCTCCTCGGCATCCGGAAGTTCGTGAAGGGGTTTTTCGCCGGCGCCGGCGGGGTCGAGGGCTACAACACGCCGGTGAAGCAGAACCGCCTCGCCGACCCGTGGCTGCGCCGCCCGCACCCGGAAAATCCGAAGCGCTTCGGCTTCTACCGCGTGACGCGCGTGCAGGCCGACGGGATCGACAATCTTTACCCGAACGGCCTCCTGCTCGACTACGGCGCCAGCCGGCGCAACCCGGCGCTCGCCCCGGAGCGCGTCCTGCGCGACTACGTCGTGCAGCCGTTTCCCGACGACCCGGACCTGCTGCTCGGCAAGGCGTACCTCGCGCTGGGCCGGTTCCGGATCGCCTCGAACTTTTTCGTCATCGGACGGCTCTCGCCGACGGACTGGACGCCGTGAGCTGGCTCGCTCTGCTGGCCGCCGCCGCGTTCGCGGCGCCCAAGCCGGTCTCGGTCGTGAGCTACAACGTCGCGGGCGTTCCGGTCGTCCACCCCAAGATCGACGAGCGTATGGACGCGATCGGAAAGCGCTTGGCCTCGGGCGGCTGGGACGTCGTCGCGCTCCAGGAAGTGTGGCGGGACTCCGACGCCGAGAAGCTGATCGAGGCTTCGGGCTATCCGTATCACGCGCGGGCCAAGCAGCGCTGGATCTTCGGCGACGGACTGCTGATCCTCTCCCGCTTCAAGATCCTCGAAACCGAATCGCTGTCCTTCGAGCACCGGACGACGCATTGGTTCCGCCCCGACGGCGAGCAGTTCGCGCACAAGGGCGCGCTGTTGGCCCGGCTCGACGCCCCGGGCGGCGAGCTCGACGTCGTCGACACGCACTTCGTGGCCGACTACGAGAGCTACGCGAACGCCGAGACTAGAAGCAAGCAGGCGCGGCAGCTCGCGATCTGGGTGGGCGAACGGGAGCGCGGGCGGCGCTGGGTCTTGGCCGGGGACCTCAACATGGCGCCGCAGGACCCGATCCTGGCCGAGGTCTTGAGCGGTCTCGAGCTGCGCGACCCGTGCGCCGCCGCGTGCGAGGACTCTTCGCGCGCGCGGCGGATCGACTACGTTCTAGCCGCGCACCCCGCCGTCTCCGCCAAGGACGCGCGCGTCCTTTCGGACGACGCGATCACAATCGGCAAGCAATCGTACCGGCTCTCCGACCACCGCGCGATCCTCGCGACCGTTCAGTAAGGAAAGAGCTCGTCGATCTTGAGCTCTTCGACCTCGCCCAAGCCGGCGAGTCCCTTCCGGTCGACCCGTTCGCCGTGCCCGAGGACGTAGGTCGAGAAAGACTTGTCCTCGAACCGCTTGGCGAACGACTCGAGCTCCGTCGAGGAGTACTTCAGCGCGCGCTGGAAGCGCTCCGGGCGCGGATCCTTCATGATGCCGCGCTCCTCCCACTGGTGGATCGTGCCCGGGACCTCGCGGAAGGTGATGACGCTCGTGCGGAAGTCCTCCTCGACGGCCTTGCGGGTCTCGTTGAAGCGGGCCGACGACATCGGAATCTTCTTGAGGAGCGTTTGCAGGAGCGAGGCGGCCTCCACCGTCTTGTCGGCTTGGGTGCCCAGGCTGCCCCAGACGAGGTTCTCGTCGCCGGTTCGATCGCCGGTGCCGTAGCCGCCGGACGACGAGTAGGCCAGGGCGCGCGCCTCGCGAATCTCCTGGAAGATGACGCCGCTCATGCTGCCGCCCATGTATAGGTTGTAGTACAGGTAGTCGACCGCCTTCGACGGGTCGTAGATCTCGTCGGAGGAGTACATCCCGACGTTCGACTGCACCTGCTCGCGCGCGACGAAAAAGACGGCCGGCTTGCCCGGTTTCTCGTAGCGGCGCGGCTCGTAGGCCTTCCCCTCCTTCCACGGCGCCTGGCCCCAGCCCAGCAAGCCCTCGACCGCCTCGGGCTTACGGGGACCCACGTAGAGCACGTCGCGCTTCAGCCCAAAGAGCAGCCCCGTCTGGCGCCGCATGTCGGCGGCGTCTAGCTTCTTCAGCTCGTCGTCGGAGAGTTCGGCGAGGACCGCGCTTTTCGCGCCGCGGCGGGCGTACTCGCTGAGCGCGTGGAAGACGTAGCCTTGGTTCTTCTTGTTGTCCTTGTGCTGCCCCAGCTCGACTTCGATCATGTCGGCCAAGGTCGACGTGGACGCGGTCGGCGATTCGAAGCGCGAGCGCACGAGCTCGAGCGTCTTCTCGAAGTTGGCGTCGAGGCCGCCGATGCTGACGGCGGTCTGCTGCTCGCCGCAGCCCAGGCTCATCGAGCTCCCGAGTCCGTAGAGCTTGCGCTTGAACTCCTCGGCGGAAAGCGCGCCCGCGCCCGAAAGCTCGAGGAGCCGCATCGCCTCGCACATCGTGCGCTCGTGCTTGCGGCCGACGTTGAACACGAACGAGATCGAGAAGAGGTCGTTGATGGGGTTGGGACCGGCGTACAGCTTGCCCCACGGCTCCTCTTTTCGGACGTAATCCTTGTTCTCCTCGAGAAACTTGGGCTCGAGCGGCTTGGCCTCGATGGACATCGCCTTTCGGAAGAACTTGGACTCGCGCTTGGGGTCGATCTCGAGCTTGGTGAAGGACGGCTTTTGCATGCTCGGAAGCTGAGGCTTGCCCTCGCGGCGGAACGCGACGACGCGCCCCTCGCCCAGGTATTTGTTCGCCACGCGCACGACGTCGGCCTTAGTGACCTTGCGGAGGCGGTCGAGCTTGGCGGCGGAGTGCTTCCAGTCGTCGCGCGTGGCGAAGGCGTCGACCATCATGTCGGCCCGCGCCTCGTTCGACTCGAACTTCCGCTTTTCGCTCACTTCGAAGTCGGTGATGACGGCTTTGACGTCGTCCTCGCTGAAGTCGCCCGCCTTGAGCGCCCCGACGACCTCCATGAGGAGCGCCTCGGCTTGTTCGAGCGTCTGTCCTTTCTTCGGCGCGGCCCACAGGCGCCAGGAGCCCGCGTCGTTGTAGTACGAGGGATAAGAGCCGGCGACCTTCACCTTCTGCGCCTGGTTGAGGCGGAGGTTGACGATGCCCGCCTGCGAGTTGTCCATCACCATGTCCATCACGTCGAGCGCGTCCTCGTCGGGGTGGTTGCCCGCCGCCGTCGGCCACGCGACGACGACGCGCTCCTCGGCCTCGAAACGGACCTCGACGGTCTCGCGCCCCTTCGGATACGGAAGAGCCCAGGTTCGCTCGGGCGTGGGCGCAGCGGCCTTCCACGCGCCGAAGTGCTTTTCGAGGAGGGCGAGCATCGCGTCGCGGTCGAAGTCGCCGGAGAGCGCGATCGCCATGTTCGACGGCGTGTAGCGCTGCCGGTAGTACGCGGCGATCCGGGAAAGCTGCGGGTTCTTCAGATGTTCGATCGAGCCGAGCACGGTGCGTTGCCCGTACGGATGGACCGCATACAGCTTGGCCTCGAGCGCCTCGCCGAGCGCGCGATCGGGGTTGTCCATCGACCGGTTCTTCTCCTCGTAGACCGCCTCCAACTCGCTTTGGAAGAGCCGGAAGACGGGCCGCGCGAAGCGATCGGCCTCGACGGTCGCCCACGCCTCGGCGCGGTTGGCCGGGATCTCGGAGACGTAGACCGTGCGCTCGTCGGTGGTGTGCGCGTTCACCTCGCCGACGCCGAGCGAGTTGTAGAGCCGGTCAAACTCGTTCGGGATCGCGAAGGCGGCGGCGGCGACGTTTTCCTTGTCGATCTCGGCGTAGATCGCGGCGCGCGCGGCGGTGCTTTTGGCGATGAAGTGCTTGTCGTAGAGCGCGGAGATGCGGTCGAGATGCTTCTTTTCCTTCGCGTAGTCGAGCGTGCCGAGGCCGGCCGACCCCTTAAACAGCATGTGCTCGAGATAATGCGCGAGACCCGTGCAGTCGTCCGGATCGTTCTTGCCGCCGGTGCGGACCGCGATCGAGGTGTAGATGCGCGGCTCCTGGCGGTTCGGGCTCAGGTAGATCGTGAGGCCGTTAGCCAAGCGGTGAACGCTGACCTGCATCGAGTCGCCGGGCAGGGGCGCCTGCACGAGCTCGGCGGCGCGGACGGGCGCGGCGGACAGGAGGACGGCGAGGAGCAGCTTCATGCGTTTACCTCACGTGGCGATAGTTCCGAAACGGCCATGGCCGCGACGATCAGGGCGCCGCCGGCGGCGCTGACGGGACGGAAGAGCTCTCCGCCGAGCGTCCAGGCGAAGAGCGCGGCGAATACCGGCTCGAGCGAGAAAATGAGGGAAACGCGCATCGCCTCCACGTGCTTCTGCGCGTACATCTGCAGGAAAAACGCCGAGAGCGTCGGCACGACGGCGAGAAAGACGATGACGCCGGCCGTCCCCCGGTCGAGCACGGCCAGCGGCAGGCCCGCGAAGACGCAGAGCGCGAGCGAGGCGAGCCCCGTCATCCAGAACTGGTGGAAGGCCAGCCAAACCGCGTCGTGTCCGGCCCGCATGCAGTGATCGGTGAGCAGCAGATGTCCCGCGTACGTCAGCGCCGAGATGAGCGTGACGGCGTCGCCGCGATTCATCGACTTCACCCCGCCGGTCAGCAGCCAAAGACCCGCGACCGCCAAGACCACCGCGAGCTTCTGCGACGGGGTGGGCGACTCGGAGCGGAAAACGAGCATGAGGAGCGGCACGAAGACGATGAAGAGCCCGGTGATGAAGCCGGAGTTCGAGGCGGTGGTCCAGCGCAGGCCGACGGTCTGGCTGACGTAAAGCACGCAGAGCAGGCCCGCCAAGAGACCGGCGTCCTTGAGCATCCGGCCCGACAAGCCGCCCCGACCGGTCCGGCGTACGACAAAAGGGCCGAGCAGGCCGGCGGACAGCAGGAAGCGCCAGCCCACGAGCGCCACGGGGTCCACGCCCGCGAGGGCGTCCTTGACCATGTAGAAGGTCGCCCCCCAAACGGCGGCGCAGTAGACCAGGGCTAGCTGCCAAGCGAGATGCGGCATCGGGTTTATCCTACCTAAAAAACACCGGCCCCCCTCCCTCGCGGGAGAGGGGCCGGTAATGGGGCGCGTGCGCTACTTCTGCGCCGGCGCGGCGGGAGCGGCCTCGGCCTTCTTCTCCTCGGCCTTCTTTCCCTTGCGGGCCTTCTTCGCCTTCTTGGCCGGCTTCTTGTCGCCGCCCTTGTTGGCCTTCATGTCTTCCTTCTTCGCCATTCCCTGATCGGCGGCCGCCGGCTTTTCAGCCGGAGCGCCACCCGCGTTGTTGTCCGCGAAGACGGACGTGCCGCAGAGAGCGATGACGAGCGCGAGCATCCACTTAGCCATGTGTAATCCTCCAGGTGCGTCTATGGGGCGGACCGAAACCCCCTGCCCATATATACGAATGAGACGCGAAAAAGTTCCCTCGATTTTTCAGCGTAACAAACTTTTAATAGGCGGGACATAACTATTTGACGTATTACCGCTAAGCTTCTAAGGTCGTTCAACAGCTAAGGCGTTCGATCTAGACAACTGGGCTGCACCTG
>JACRDR010000284.1 GCA_016212845.1 Elusimicrobiota bacterium | reverse complement strand
ATCGTCCCGAAGAGTCAGATCAAGCGGACGGAGCACTGGCTAAATCACCTGCCCAGAAAATGTCTGGGCTTTAAAACGCCAGCGGAGGTTTTCCGGCTAGTGTTGCACTAGCACGTTGAATGCAGCCAGTCCCCAAATTGATTCCGCGGTCAGTGCGGGTAGCCTAGCCGGGCCAGCGAGAAGCCCAGCCCCGCTGCGAGGAACGCCAGCGGCGCGGCTACCGCGGTAAGCCGCGCCCGCGTCGACTCCCAGGTCCAGTCGCACGCGCCCTTCGCCTCGAGCGGCCCGGCCACCGCCCGGTAGTACGCCTCGGCCACCAGCCAGCCGGACACCGCGTCCAAAAACCAGTGGAGCTTGAGCGCGAGCGTGGAGGCGAACATCGTCAGGAACCAGACGAGGTACAGCTTCCGCCACGAGGCGTTCAAGCGCGGCAGCGCCCGGAAGAAGTACCAGCAGCCCGCCACGTGAAACGAGGGAAACGCGTTCCACGGCGGCGCGATCCCGTAGAAGGCGTTCACCGCGGGCGCCCAGCCGCCCCGCGCGATCGTCTCGGCGGGGAGCATCACGCCGCGCGCGCTGCTCGGGAACGCGATCCAGAACGCGTAGTGCGCCGCGAGCAGGCCGAGGTAGCCGAAAAACGCGCGGCGGAACGCGGGCATGCCGCCCTCGCGCGCCACCGCGAACGCGGCCGCCACCGGCGCGAGATAGGCGAGGCCGTAGGAGAGCGCGAGCCACGGCAGGTAGGGGACCCAGTCGTCGACGCGCGTGTGGAGCAGGGGCCCGAAATCGGAGCCGCGCGTCCCGGCGAGCCAGCCGACCACCGGATAGTAGGCGAACGACAAGTAGCCGGCGAGGCCGAGGAGTGCGATCTCGGCGTAGTCGTCGCGTTTCATCAGGCGACGAAGCCCGCCCGGATCAGCGCGAGGGAGAGGACCGCCACGAGGATCCAGAGGATGACGCCGAGCGCCAGCGGCCGCACGCCGACCTTCTTGAGCGTCGCCGGAGAGATGCCGGTGCCGATCAAAAAAAGCGTCGCGGTGAGTCCCGCCCGCGCGGCCCGGACCACGAGGTGGTACCCGCCTTGGCCCGCCGGGAAGTACGTGTTCACGGCGGCGGCGAACGCGAAAAAGAGGATGAACCACGGCCACTGCGTCTTCGTCTTCGCGCCCACGACGGCGGCGGTGCCGAGCGAGACCGGCACGATCCAGAGAGCGCGCGCGAGCTTCACGGTGGTGCCGACCGCCAGCGCCGCGGCGCCGTATTTCGCGCTGGCTCCCACGACCGAGCTCGTGTCGTGGATCGCGAGCGCGGCCCAGTAGCCGAACTGCTCCTGGGTCAGGCCCACGGCAAGCCCGATCGCGGGGAAGAGGAGCAGCGCGACGCTGTTGAGGAGAAAGACGGTGCCCAAGGACACCGACATCTCCTCGGAGTCCGCGCCGATGATCGGCCCGACCGCGGCGATCGCGCTGCCGCCGCAGATCGCGGTGCCGGTGGAGATGAGATACGAGGTCGTTTTCGGCACGCTCAGCCGCCGGCCGAGCCACGAGCCGACCGCCAGGGAGAACGCGATGCCGCCGGCGGTGTAGACGAGGCCGCTCGCGCCCGCCTGCAGCACCCGCTGCAGGTCGATGCCGAAGCCGAGGCCCACGACGCTCGCCTGGAGCAGCGTCTTCGTCGCGGTCTTCGTCTGGGAGGCGTAGGGATGCTCGGCGAGCAGGCCGAACAGGATCCCGGCCACGAGCGCGGCGGGGGGAGACGCCCACGGCGTCAGCGTGAGGGCGAGCAGAAGGAAGAACGCGACCGGGGCCATCGACGCATTATAGTTTCTTGCTACCATCGGCGCATGAGCGAGGATCGCGTCGTTTCGACGCGCGCGGGCTACGACGCCTGGGCCGCCGTCTACGACACGGACGGCAACCCGCTCACCGCGCTGGAAGAGCCCGTCGTCCGGCGCCTGCTCGGGCGCGTAAGGGGGCTCGCGGTCGCCGACGTGGGCTGCGGGACCGGCCGCCACGCCTGCCGCCTGCACCGGGAAGGGGCGGCGGTCGTCGGCGTCGATTTCTCGAAGGGCATGCTGGAGCGGGCGCGCGCGTCCGCTCCGGGCGTGCGTTTCCTGCTCGGCAACGCCAACCGCCCCCTTCCGCTGCCCGCGGGGAAGTTCGACCGGGTCCTCTCGTGCCTGGTGCTCGAGCACATCGCCGATCTCGACCGCCTCTACCGCTCGCTGGCGCGCCTGTGCCGGCCCGGCGGGCGGGTGGTCGTGACCGCGATGTACCCCGCCATGCTTCTCCGCGGCAAATCCGCGCGCTTCACCGACCCCGCGACCGGACGGAAGGTCCGCCCCCGAAGCTACCGGCAGACGCTCTCGGACTACGTCCTGGCCGCCTCCCGCGCCGGCCTCCTTATAAAGGAGATGAGCGAGCACGCTCCCACGGCCGGGTTCGCCAGAAAGTATCCCCGGGCCTCGAAGTACGTCGGCTGGCCTTTGCTCGTCGCCTTCGACCTGAGGAAGCCGCGATGATCTACAAGCTGCTGCGGCCGGCGGAATGGGAGGCTTTGGCGGCGTCCGGCTCCTTCGCCGGTTCTCCGGACGACGTCCGCGACGGCTTTATCCACTTTTCGACCGCCGCCCAGGTGAAAGAGACCGCGGCCAAGCACTTCGCGAACGCTCCGGAGCTCGTGCTCGCGGAGATCGACGACTCCGCGCTCGGGACCGCTCTGAAGTGGGAGCCATCGCGCGGCGGGCAGCTCTTTCCCCATCTCTACGCCGCGCTTCCCGCCGCCGCCGTCGTCCGGCATTGGACGGTCCGCGGCCTCGCCTTCCCGATCCTCTAGAGACAGGGTCTGTCTCTATTTCGCGCCTCGCGGCGTCCGCCCGCGACTGGACGCTTCGCCGCCGCCGCGCCTCCCCTAAGTCCGATGTGCGGCCGAACGATCCCGGCTAAACTGAAGACATGAAGCTCAGCACCGATCTTGCCGCGGGGCCTAACAGGCCGGGAGCCATCAGGACCCGCGGCAGCTCTTTCTTCCCCGCGGCCACCCCCCGGCCGCGGGGCGCACTTATCCGCACCAACGATCTGCCGCAGGCGCTCCATAGGCCGGGAGCCATCGGCGCCTGCGGCGCAATTTTGTTCCTGTGGCTGGCGGCCTGGGCGCCCGCCGCCTTCGCCGGCGTCGACGCGTGCGCGCTGACGAAAGCGCTCGACCATTGGACCCCGACGCTCGAGGCGAGCCTCGAAAAGCAGCCGAAAGACTCGGCCGTCCTCAAGCAATCGCACTGCGTCACCCTGCCGCTCGTCCAAGACGAAAGGCCGGTCAAGGCGTTCCGGGTCTTCGGCGCGCCGGGCTTTCGCTGGCAGCTCTACGTGCTTTCGGACTTAGACGGCGGCAAGACGTCCGTCTCGATCCACCTGCTCGGCGGGTGGGACCTCGCCTTCGCGGAACTGCCGTCGTTGCGCACCGTAGACGTGACCAATACCGGAGTTTCCGTCGCGGTGGCTCTGCAGGACTAT
>JACRDR010000283.1 GCA_016212845.1 Elusimicrobiota bacterium | reverse complement strand
CGCGCTGACCCAGGGGCTCCTGTCCGCGCTCGTGGCCGACGCCGCTCCGCCCGAACTGCGCGGCACGGCTTTCGGCGTATTCAACCTGGCCTCCGGAGTGGCGATGCTCGTCGCGGCCGCGGGGACGGGCTTCGTGTGGGACCGCTTCGGAGCGCCGGCGGCCTTCTACGCGGGCGCGGCGGCGTCGGTGACCGGGCTGCTCTGGCTCGCGTTCAGCCGCGGTACTTCGGAAGCCGATTAGGCTTGTAGTAGAGCGTGACCGAGCTCTGCTGGCCAAGCCAGCCCGACTTCGTCTTCACGCGCGCCGTAAAGCGGTTGAGGCCCGGCCGCAGCTCCCAAAAGATCTCGTCTTGCGGCGTCTCGTGGGTCTGGAGTCCGTCGTCGATGACGAAGGCCTGGAACTCGGGCGCGTTCTCGGCAAAGAGGCGCAGCTTGGCTAGCGCCCTCTCGGGACGCGTCGCGGCCACGGTGATGATCGTCTGGTTGAAGCGATCGCGGAAATCGTCCGGATCGTCGGAGATGTGCCGGTCGGTCTGGGGCGCGGGATTGCCCGCGTGATGCCAGGCTAGGAACTCCGCGCCGTAGCCCACGTTCTCGCGGCCTACTTGGGGGTACTGCGTCCAGTCGGCGAGATGGACGTGGCGGTGCTTGCGGCCGCTTTCCGCGATCATGATCGGGTCGGTGAGCTGGTCGTTGTTGAGAAGGATCGCGAAGTTCCTGAATATCTTGAGGTCGTCGGGC
Organism: Elusimicrobiota bacterium; assembly: GCA_016212845.1. GTDB lineage: Bacteria > Elusimicrobiota > Elusimicrobia > UBA1565 > JACRDR01 > JACRDR01. Next base: position 2,625 of record JACRDR010000283.1, on the reverse strand, counting down.
GTCGCCTGCTTCCTCGTCCCGTCGTAATGGACCTGCTCGATCCCTTTCATGTCGCCGGTCCAGGAGGCCTCGGCGAGCTGGCGGCCGGACTGGCCGATCCCGTCCCTTTCGTAGTGCCAGTCGTTCGTCGGGTCCATCGCCATCCATTTCTGCTGCTCGTCGTTCCAGATGCTCGTGAAGAAGTGTCCGGTGTCGACGTAGCGCGCGTGAAAGCCGAGCGAGCGCGCGGCCTGGAGGAAGACGATCGCGTACTGGGCGCAGAAGCCGTAGTTGCCCTTTTGGCGAGCGAGATCGAGGATCTCGACGGCGTCCCAGGGGGGGTAGCGGAACGTGGGCGCGCTCTTCCATTGCTCGTGCGCCCAGTGCCGCAGCAGGACGAATTTCTCGAGCTGCGTCTTGCCGGGGGCGATCACGCCATCCAGCTTTTCTCGTTTGCGCAGCAGCTGCAGCCGCGGATGGTCGACGGGATCCTCCGCCAGCCGGAAGCGGCCCATCATGTACATCCCGTTCTGGGAGCTCAGCGTGACGATCGTCTCGAGCCGGGCGAAGGCCGCGGCGCCGGCGGCGAACAGCAGCGCGCCGAACCAGCGGCCCCAGCGTGGAGAGGATGCGGTTTGCTTATCTTTGGAACGATCGGCGGCGACGCCTTTCGCCATGCCGGCTATTATAACGACTAAGCGTTCGCCCCCGCATCGGGGAGGCCCTTATCAGCACCCTGTTAAGAGCTCAGCGGCCGTGGGCCGAGGGCGTGCCGGCGGATTTCGCCAGCTCGGCCGCGAACGCCGCCGCGAGGCGGGCGAACGGCACCGAGTGCGCGGCGTTGCCGCCGGCGTTGGCCAGCGTGTCGCGCTCGGAGTGGATCGAGTGGTTCATCCCGTCGAAGGTGGACTCGAACGCCGCCGAGGCGGGGAAGCCCGAGCGCGTCCAGGACGCGTGGTCGGAGCAGCCGTAGCCGCAGCGCGTCGTCGCCCACGGCACGCCCGCGTACGCGTCCACGAGCTTGCCCAAAAAAGCGGTCAGTTCGGGGTCGACGTTGTCCTCGAGCAGCCAGATGCCGTCGCCGGAGCCCTTGAAGTTCGTCATGTCGAACTGGATCACGCCCACGACCTTCTTGCCTTGCTGGGCGTACCGGGAGGCGATCTCCTTCGAGCCGCGCAAGCCCACTTCCTCGGCGGAGTAGCCCATGAATTGGACCGTGCGCTTGGGCGCAAATCCGGCCTGCGCGAGCACGCGGATCGCTTCGGTGAGGACCGCGATGCCGGACGCGTTGTCGTCGGCGCCGGGCGAGCGGCCGCGGAGGAAGCCCCAGCCGCTGATCGAATCTAGGTGTCCGCCGAGCACGACGATCTCGTCGGGCTTCTCGGACCCGGGGATCGTAAGGACGACGGAAGACTGCTTCCAGCCGTGCGGCACGGCCGCGACGGAGGCGCGCGGCAGCGTCGCGGACAGGGCGCGCCAGCGCTCCTGGATCCACGCCGAGGCCTGCACGCCGGTGTCCGACTGGTAATAGCGAGTCTCGAAGGCGGCGAGCGTTTCGATCGTCGAGCGCAGCTCGCCTTCCTTCACGGCGGCGGCCGCGGGACGGACGACCGCTTCCTGATCGAGAGTGTACGGGCCGCCCTTCGAGGCGGGAGGGGCGAAGAGGTCGGCCTCCGCCTCCTCGCGCGTCTCGTAAGCGAAGAAGCCGCCGCAGCGGCCGAACTTCTCGTGCATCAAATGGGAAAGCTCGGCGAGCCGGTCGGCGGGGACCTTATACAGCGCCGCGCGCTTGCTCGAGGCCGCCGGCGCTCCAAGCGCCGTGCCGGCGCCGGCCGGGCCGACGAGATCGCTCTTGCCGATGGTGATCCAGACGTCGCCGCCGCCCGAGGCGGACTCGGTGCCGCCGACGGACGGAGGCTCGACGGCGCGGAGCTGCTCCAGGACCGCGCCCGCGTCCGCGCCCCGATCGAAATCGGGGCGCGGCGCGGCGTGCGCCGCCGAGCCCGCGCAAAGCGCGAGCCCGGCGGCGAGACGGACGACCTGCTTAGCGGCCGCCACCGGAGAGTACGTCGCGCATGGCGTCGAGCTTTTGCTGCAGGGACTTCGTGTCCGGCAAGGACAGCGGCGCGCGGGCGATGCTCATGCCCTCGAACGCCTGTCCCTCCGGCGGCTTGTACCAGCAGCGGGGCCGCAAGCCCGACGTGAAGCCTTGGGCGGCCGTGCAGGCGCCCGGAGCCGCGTCGGCGTCGCTTTGCTCCTCGGAGAGCGGCTTCGTGCAGAGCGCTCCCTGATAATACGTGTCGAGCCGGCACTGGCCCGCCGGGTGCGCGTCGTACATCTCCGCGACCTGGGCTGGATCCGGCGTGTCGAGCCGGTAGGGGGTCTGCTCGCGGCGCAGGACCCGGAAGAGGTCCGCGACGGAGACGCCCGCCATCGTGCCTTTGCCGCAATGGTTGCGGTCGGCCTGGCTCGTGTAGTTCTGCGAGCAGGTCTTCTCGGCGATCGGGTCGAGCTGGTCGGCGCGCTCGCCGTCGCCGAAGACGCGGCGGAGGCATTTCAGCGTCGCGTAGTAGTCCGCGCCGCCCTCGTTGGTCGCCCAATCGTTGCCCTCGTACTTAGGGAAGGCGCCGAGGTGGTGGCCGAGTT
>JACRDR010000282.1 GCA_016212845.1 Elusimicrobiota bacterium | reverse complement strand
GGTGAAGAGCCCCAAGCCCGCCTTCCGCGAGGCCGGCAAGTTCGCGTCGGCGGCGGAACGCGCCAGCTCGCGCGTGGTGCTCGGGCATCTTCGCGCCGCGTCGAACCCTCGAGGCGTGCCGAAGTCCCGGCTCATCAATCTCTCGATGACGCAGCCCTACACCGACGGGAAATGGATCTTCTGCCACAACGGCACGCTCCAGATCCCCGACGAGGTGGCCAAGCTTCTCGGCCCGTGGCGCTCCAAGGTGAAGAGCCTCAACGACAGCGAGGTCTTCTTCTGGCAGCTGCGCAAGTTCATCGAGACCCACGGCGGCGACGTGCCCGCGGCGATGAAGGCCTGCGTGCGCGAGACGTGGGGGCTGTGGGAGGCCTGCAAGGACCGCTACCCGGATAAGAAGTCGCCCTACACCGGACTCAACGCGCTCGTCTCCGATGGGAAATCGCTGTGGGCGCTCTGCCACTACCCGCATAAGATGGGACACACCGCTCTCTTCTCCGGACAGACGTGGGGACGCATGAGCCTGCTCCGAAAAGGCGGCCGCGTGCTGGTCGCCAGCGAAGCCCTGGACCCCACGGGCTGGGACACGCTCGGCGCGGCCGAGATCGTGACCGCCCGTCCTTCCGGTGGCCGGATTAAGGTGACGCGCGAGACGTTCGACCCCAGGGAGACTGCATGAGGCGCTACATCCTGATCGTGGCCGGCATCGGCCTCGCGCTGGCCGCGTACAAGCGGACGAAGGTGGAGGCCCCGGCCCTGCCGCCGCCGGCCCCGCCGCCGCCGCCGATCGTGCTGCCGGTGCCGAAGCCCGCGCCGATCCTCTCGCCCGACGAAATGCGGCGCATCCAGGACGCGACGCGCGACCCCGACGAGAACGTCCGCTGGGAGGCGGCGCGCTTTTTGATCAAGCTCGAGCATCCCGACGCCGACGCCGTGCTCTTTCACATGCTCGCGAAAGACCAGGCTCCGACGCTCCGGACGAAGGTGGCGGATCTCCTCGCGGAGCGCGCCGAGAAAACGCGCAACCTCGAGAAGCCGAGGCAGGACGTGACCCAGGCTCTCATCGGCGCCCTTCGCGACGTCGAAAGCTCCGTGCGCATGTCCGCGCTCAAGGCTCTCGGGCGCTCCGGCGACTACGGCGCCGCCGGCGCGATCAGCGACCTGCTCAAGGACCAGGAAGAGGAGGTGCGGCTCGAGGCGATGCGCACCCTCACCGCGCTCCAGGAAAAAAAGGTCGAGGACCAGCGCCGCGAGCAGCAAAAGCTCCAGGAAGAGCTGCGCCGCAAGCAGGAAGAGGAGATCAAGAAGCGCGAGCTGGAGCGGCAGCAGGGCACGTCGCCCTTGAAGCAGCTGCCGCAGCCCCGGTAGCGGAGATGGGACGACTGCTGATGGTGTTCGGGCTGGGCGCGGGAGTCTTTCTGCTCTATCGCATCCAGCACGCGCCGCCGCCGCCGTCCGCGCCGCCGCCGCCGCCGCGCATCGAGCTCCCGCCCGCTCCCGTCGTGAGCGAGGTCGAGCTCGCCAAGATCCGGGCCGCGGCCAAGGACGCGGACCCGCACGTGCGCTGGGCCGCGATCGAACTGCTCTATCGCGTGCACGATCCGATGGCGACGCAGGTGCTCCGCGAACTGCTGACCACCGACTCCGACCCGACCGTGAAGACGAAGGCGATCGAGGTTCTCGAAAAAAGCGGCGACCCTAAATACGCCCAGGACATCATCCTCGCGCTGAAAGACACCGACAAGGACGTGCGCATCGCGGCCCTCATCGCGCTCGCCCAGATCGCCGACGCCCGCATGGCGCCGGCGGTCATCGAGATGCTGCGCGACTACGAGCCCTCGGTCCGCATGGAGGCGCTCCACACGATGGGCCGCTTCCAGGAAAAGCGACAGCAGGAGTACCAGCAGCTGGCGCTGCGCCTGAAGGAAGAGTACGAGAAGTCCCTCGAGGCGCAAAAGCACGCGCAGCGAGCCCAGCAGACCGGACTCCGGTTGCCCGATATCGAAGACGTCACCCCGAGACGCTAATGGCTACGACAGAGATTCGAGAGATCAACCGCAAGGTCCAGCAGGAGAGCCTGTTCGTGCAGGAGCTGAGGAAAGAGCTCGCGCGCGTCATCGTCGGCCAGGAGGACTTGATCGAGCGCCTGCTCATCGGCCTCCTCGGCGACGGACACGTGCTGCTCGAGGGCGTGCCCGGCCTGGCGAAGACGCTCACCGTAAAGACGCTCGCGCAGTCGATCGACGCGGACTTTTCGCGCATCCAGTTCACGCCCGACCTCCTGCCCGCCGACCTCACGGGCACGCTGATCTTCAGCCCGAAGGACGGAAGCTTCAGCGTGCGGAAGGGCCCCCTGTTCGCGAACCTGGTCCTCGCCGACGAAATCAACCGCGCGCCCGCGAAGGTGCAGGCCGCGCTGCTCGAGGCGATGCAGGAGCGCCAGATCACGATCTCCGACACGACGTACAAGCTGCCGGACCTTTTCCTCGTGCTCGCCACGCAGAACCCGATCGAGCAGGAGGGCACGTACCCTCTCCCCGAGGCGCAGGTCGACCGCTTCATGCTGAAGCTCAAGGTCACCTACCCGAAGAAGGACGAGGAGCGCGTGATCCTCGAGCGCATGGCGCTTTCCGAGCCGCCGAAGATCGGCAAGGTCGTGTCCCCGGCGCAGATCCTCGCCGCCCGCAAGGTGACGGGGGAGATCTACGTCGACGAGAAGATCAAGAACTACATCTTGGACCTCGTCTTCGCCACTCGCGAGCCCGAGAACTACAAGCTCGACCGGCTGAAGCCGCTCATCGGCTACGGCGCGTCCCCGCGCGCGACGATCTTCCTCACGCTGGCCGCGAAGGCGCTCGCCTTCCTCAACGG
>JACRDR010000277.1 GCA_016212845.1 Elusimicrobiota bacterium | reverse complement strand
TTGGGGCCCTGCTCCTTCGCGAGGTCGCCGAGGCCTTCCTTCTGCTCCTTGGCCTGCTCGGCGGCGGACTTCTGCTGCTGGTCGCCGGGCTTGGCGTCGCCGGGCTTGGCGTCCTTCGGCTGGCCGGGCTTCTTGCCTTGCTGCTGCCCCTGCTGGTCGCCGTCCTGATCGCCGTCCTGGTCGCCGTCCTGCGGTTCGCCCTGCTGCTTATCGCCCTGCTGCTTTTCGCCTTTCTGGCCCTTCTGCCCCTTCTGGCCTTTCTTGCCCTTCTGCTGCTTCTGCTTTTGCTTCTGCTTGCCGTCCTTTTGGTCCTGCTGGTCCTGATCCTTCTGCTGCTGCTTGAGGACCTCGAGGTTCCACTTGGCGTCCTGATTGTTGACGTCGCGGCGGAGGGCTTCCTTGTAGAGCTCGACCGCCTGCTCGCCGTCCTGCTGCATGAGCGCGATCGTTCCGAGGTTGTAGATCGCCTTCGACGCCAAGGACGGGTCGGCCTTCTGGGACATCGCGATGGCGCGGTTGTACTCCTGCACGGCGCCGTCGACGTCGCCCAAGCGGAGCAGCGCGTTGCCGCGGTTGAAGTGGAGCTCGGCCATCTCCGGGTGGGCCGCGATGGCCTTGCCGTAGAGGCGCTGGGCCTCGGCGAAGTCGCCGCGGCCGTAGCTCTCGTTCGCCTGCCGGACGTCCGGCGGCATCGTCGTGGTGGCGACGATCTCGTTTATCGGGGCGGCGACGCCGGGGACCCGCGCGTCCGGGTGCGAGGCCTGGTACTGCTGGACGATCGCGGGCCGCTCGTAATTCGCGGACGGCGGCATCTCCGGCATGTAGTGGAAGGGCAGGCTCAGGATGACGAGTCCGCCCGCCATCTTGCGCAGGCCGCCCGCGGTCGACAGCAGCACGCTGCCGCCCAGGAGCGAGAGAGCCAAGATGATCAGGATCCGGTTCTTCTCCTGGATCTGGATGTTGGCGACGACCTTGGTCGGGCTCTTCTCGAGCTTCGAGATCTCGAGCATGACCTCGCGGAAGCGGTCCTGGTCGCTGACGTAGTAGTACTGCGCGCCGGTCAGCTCGCTGACCTCGGTCAGCGTCTTGGTGTCCGCGTCGGAGCCGACGCCGACGGTGTAGACCTTCACGCCGAGCTTCTTGGCGATCTTGGCGGCCTCGACGGGCTCGAGGCCGGTGTTCGATTGGCCGTCGGTGAAGACGACGACGATCTTCTGGCGGTTAGGCTGGACGATCTTATCGAGGAGGGCCTTGTTGTCGCCGATCTGGTCGAGGAGCGCGTAGACGCCGTCCTTCTTGAGGACCTGCTCGAGCCGCTCGAGCTCGGGATCGCCGGTATCGCGCAGCGCTTCCTGCGCGTTGACGTAAAGGATGTGGCCGATCGACTCGGTGATGCCGCGGCCGATGGCGGTGGAGCCGGTGGTCTGGAGGTCCTTGATCGCGGCGATCAGCGCGTCGTAGTCGTTGGTGAGCCGGATCTCGACGGTGGCCTGGTCGGAGAACATGCCGACGGAGACGCGGTTGTCGGTGCCGCGGCGCTGCTCCTCGACGTACGCCTTGACGGCCTGCTTCGCCGCGTTGAGCTTCGTCGGGCTGTTCGCCTTGCCCGGCTCGAGCGGAGAGTCCATCGAGCCCGACTGGTCGATCGTGATGACGGTGTCGGTCGACTGAATCGTCATCTCCTCGCGGCTCACGCCGATCGGGCGGGCGAGGGAGACGAGGATCAGCGCGATCGCGCTGGCGCGCATGAACGTCGGGAGCCAGAGCATCCGCTGGCGGAGGCTCTTCGTCTGCGGCATCGTCGCCGTGGAGGAGACGGTATAGGTGGAGCGGTCGCGGTGCAGCCAGCGCCAGAGCATGACGCCGAAGACGGGGATCGCGGCCGCGAGCGCCCAGAGGCTCGCGAACTCGAGCGAGGCGGCGGCGGCCAGCATGTTCGGCTTCTCGGCTTTGGGCGCGGCGCCGGAGACGCTGGAGACGAGTTCGCGCAGCGCGACGAGGTCGCGGCGGCGGTCCTCGGGAGTGTCGCCGGCGACGGGCGCGAAGCGGAAGCGCTCGGCGCGCTCGGCGAGCCGGAGGGCGACGACCGCCTGTCCGGAGGAGAGCCTGCCCTTGAGGGCGGCGACCAGGTCCTTCGCCGGGCGCTCGCCGCGGGCGACGCCGTGGAAGTCGACGAGGAAGGTCGCGAGGACGTCGTAGAGCTCGCCGTAGAACTCCTTGCCCTCCTTATTCGAACCGGCGAGCAGGTCGACGCGGCGGTTCGTCTCGGCGAGGAGCACCAGGCGCTCGGCGTTGAGGCCCGGGTACTGGCGGTGGAGCGCCGCGAGGCGCTCGGCGCCGAAGAGGAGGAGGATCGTCAGCGGGATCGCGAGCAGCCACGCGAGGTTGGCGCTTTTGGCGGCGAGGATCTCGGAGATGCCCTTGGGCTCCGGCTTCTTGCCGTCCTGGGGCAGGACCGACTTTACCGCGACCTTGGCCTCGTCGACGTGGATCACGGCCTCGCTGTCGGCGAGCGTGATCGGCGCGTCGGCGGCGTCGATCTTCACTTCGCCGGCGTCCCAGACGATGAGCTCGACGGTGACTTCCTTGGTCTCGCCCGGCGCGAGCGTGATCGGCTGCTCCGGCGCGGACGGCGGCAGCTGCTCGAAGGACTCGGGCAGCGTCTGGTCCAAGACGTCGCGCGCCGTGCCGACGGCGAGCGGCTTGTCGGTGACGTTGGTGATCCGGATCGTCGCGCGGACGTGGCTGCCGACGGTGAGGTCGCCGGCGGGCTTTTCGAAGGTGATCTGCGCCTTGAGCGAGGCCGGCGCGAGCTTCGGCGCTTGCGTGGTGTCGGCGGCGGCCTGGGGCGCGCCTGCGGCTTGGGGCGCGCCGGCGGCCTGGGGCGCGCCAGCCCACTGCGGCATGCCGATGAGATCGGGCATGGCGGCCGGAGCCGCCGCGGGCGCGGCCTGCTGGAACTGGGCCGCCGCGGGAACGGCGCTCATCCAGTCGCGCGCCATCTTCGAGACGTGGGCGGTCTGGGAGGCGGCGACCGTCGCGGCCATGAGGAGCGCCAGCGCGCCGCCCTTCACCGCGGACCAAGCGCGCGACGAGGCGGAGCGGGGCGAGGGAGCGGGGACCGGCATGCGGACGGCGGCCGGGACTTGGGACGCGGCCTCGAGGCCGGAGGCGGATTCGGCCCGCTCGAGGCCGGCGACATCGACGCCGGAAGAAGCGGCCTTGGAAACGCGGCCGCCGTCGTAGGTCGGGGCGATCCGCTCGGCGTCCACGCCGCCCTCGGCGCGCGCCATGCCGTTCGCCTGCTGGGAAGCCAGGGGGGAGGCGGCGGCGCCGTCCTTGGCGCCGGCCGCGAGCTCGCCGCCCGCCGCGTTGGCGGCGGCGAGGCCCTTAGGGGCCGCGACGTCCGAGCCCGCGGTGACGCCGGTCAAAGCGCGGCGGGACACGGCGACGGGCGCGATGAGCGTCTTCGGCAGGGATAAGGCGGCGGACGTCAGCGAAGAAGGAACGGAGGGAAGCGAGGAGTTCGCGGCGGCTCCGGCCGCGGCCCCGGCGCCGCTTTGCGCGCCGCGGGCCCCGGCGCTCTCGAGCATCTGCGCGAACGCGCGATGCGCCTCGAGGCCGGGACAGGTCACCAACAGCGCGGAGGAGATCGAGACGGCGAGGATCTTCCTCAGCGAGGGGAGGCGGCGGTAAAGCTGACGGCGATCATTGATCCAGATCAACATTGGAGCCGGCTCGGATTATCGCTCTTACCCCCGGTAAACACTGTGGGCCCCATGGGCTACGGGACCCTGAAAAGGGGCCCAGCCGCGATTGGGTCCCATGGCCGGTTGACGTTTTTCTCGACGAGGAATTCGTGAGAAATCAATTCTCGCGGATGTCGTGGAAATCACATTGACAGGGTCGGGCAGAAGGGTTATATCGGGTAGCGAGATGGACGGAACTTGGGAGCACCTCATCCGGCAGGCGAGACTGTCGCCCGCGACGAGCCGCGAGAGCTTGTATCGCCAGCTGCTTTCGCGCCCGACCTACGTGGTGCACGTCGGTCCCGCGGGCCGGCCCGAAACCGAGATTCGAAGCCTCGGCGGTTCGGAGTTCTCGCTTTGGGCCGACCAGGACTCCGCTTTCGGCGGCGTGTGGGTGCCGGTGTTCTCCAGCCCGGAGCGCGTCGCGCAGTACGTGCAGGCCCGCGCGGTCGAGGCGCCCGAGGGCATGGAGCTGTACTGGATGGCGCACGAGCCGGGGAAGGTCTACGACCTGCTCGAGACGATCGACTGCTTCGCCGGCATCCGCCTGGACCCCGTCACCGATAACGGCGTCTCGATCCTCTGGTCGGAGGTCAACGCGCTTTCCGAGGGCCGGGTCCCGAACGACGCCCCCTTCCGCTTCGAGCTGCCGTTGTCCGAACTCCGCCTTCCTAGGGAAGCGAGGATCTCGCTCGCTCCGGGGGACCTTCAGCTGACCGGCTCGGGGGAGCAGCAGGCGATCTTCCCCGAGGTCGGCGAGCCCGAGCCGGAGGACCTGCGCGCGCTGGTCGCCCTGCGC
>JACRDR010000271.1 GCA_016212845.1 Elusimicrobiota bacterium | reverse complement strand
ACTTGTAGCCCAAGTACATCACGATGCGCTGGGCGTCCGTCTCATTGCGCTTTCCGGCCACGCCGCCGTTCTGCGTCGTGCGCGAGAAGCGCTGGGCGACGAGCTCGCCGTAGCCGCCGACGGACACGCGGCGCTGCGCCGCGCCGTAGACCTTGCCTGCTCCGGCGGCATGGTCCGCGGCGTCCGCGGAACCGAGCTTAAGCTGCTCGACTTCGTGCGTCAGGGCGTCGATCTTGCGCTCCAGGTCGAGCAGGCGGTCCTGGGCGGCGGCCGGCGCGGCGAGCGCGGCCGCGAGTAGGGCGGCGAGGATGGGGGTTTTCACGGGTGTTTCTCCTTGGTTGTCTTGGTTTTCTTCGCGGGTGCTTGGGTGCGTTCGAAAAATGTGTCGCAGGCCTTCGTGCGCGCGCCGACCTTGTTCTTGTTCGTCTCGAACGCGCAGCCGGCGAATCCCTTCGGGGCTTTCGCGACGCCGAGCACGAAAAGAGCGGTGGACCACGCGTCGGCGTGGGCGGCGTCCTCCGCGATGACGGTGACCGAACCGGGACGGACGACCGGCTTTCCGGTCCGGGGGTCCTTGAGGTGGCCGGGTTGCTCCTCCTGCGAGGACGTGGAGACCGATTGGTCGCGCAGGCGCAGCGTCGCGTCCGTCCCGCCGATCTCGACGCCCCAGGCGTCCTGCCCGGGCGGCATGCCGACCGCGAGGATCTGGCCGCCGAAGTTGAGCAAGGCGGAGGTCGCGCCGCGCGCGAGGAGCGTCGCCCCCGCGGAGTCCAGCGCGTAGCCCTTGCCCACGCCGTCGAGGTTCACGCGCACCGTCGAGACTTTGTATTCGACCGACTTTTCGTTCGGGTGCAGTTCGACCAGGTTGAAGCCCGGGGCCGGCGCGCCGGGCACGAACGTCGGGTCGAAAGCGCCGGCGGAGAAGCGGTAGACTTCGTTGGCGACGTGCAGGACTTCGAAGAGGTCGTTGGAGACGATCGCGGGCTCGAGCGGGGCGCGGAGATTCAGCTTCGAGAGCTCGCTGTCCTCTTTATAGAGGCTCATGACTTGGTCGAGGCGGGCGATCTCTCCGAACGCCGCGTCGATGGCCCGGCTCGCGTGCGGGCCGTGCGCGGTGATCTCGCAGATCGTGCCCATCAGGAAGCGGGACCGCGTCGCGGTTTCGGCCCCGACCGCGAGGGGGAGCAGTGGTATCGCCAATAGTCCCAGCTTATTGAAATGACGTTTCAACTCGCCTCCAAAAAAAGTCACGACGCCTTTCCCTCCGCGCAGGCGCTGCACCGCCCGAACACCTCGTGCCGGTGCCACGCGACGGAAAAGCCCATCGTCTTGCAGATCTTGTCCTGGATCTTCTCGAGCTCCGGCCAGCGGACTTCCTGAATCCCGCCGCAGTGCACGCAGATCAGGTGGTCGTGATGCGGCCGCTCGAGCTTCACCTCGAAGCGCGAGGTGCCGCCGGCTGCGGTCACGTGGTCGACCAGCTTGGCTTCCTCGAGCATCTTGAGGGTGCGAAACACGGTCACGCGGCCCACGCCGTGCTTCCGGAGAGCCTGGTAGATGTCGTTGAGGCTCAGGTGCTTCTCGGTGGTGAGGAGATAATCGAGGATGCGCTGGCGCTGGGAGGTCAGCCGCAGGCCGGTCTTCTCGAGGTGCTCCTGGAAGGCCTCGCGGATGCGCTGCGCGTAGCCGGGACGTCCGGCGGTCCACGTCGGGAAGATCGTCAGCTCGGCGTTCTCGGGCATCAGAGACCCCACCGTACGGCGAGCCAGTGCGTCAGCGCGCCGGCGGTCCAGGCGCACGCGAACATGTAGGCGAACGCGAACGCCGGCCATTTCCAGCCGTTCGTCTCGCGCCGCAAGACGGCGAGGGTCGAGACGCACTGCAGGGCGTAGACGAAGAAGGCGAGCATCGCGAGCGCGCTGGCGACGGGCATGAGCGGGCGGCCCGTGGCGGGGTCCTTGCCTTCCTGCAGCACGCGCTTGAGGCCGGCGGCGTCCTCGCCGTCGTCGGAGACCGCGTAAATCTGGCCGAGCGTCGACACGGCGACCTCGCGGGCGACGAAGCTTCCGACGAGCGCGACGTTGATGCGCCAGTCGAAGCCTAGCGGGCGAAAGACCGGCTCGAGCCCGGCGCCGATGCGGCCGGCGAGGCTGTGGCGCATCTGCCGGTCGGCCTGGACCGCGGGGGGCATGTCGCCGGGAACGTCGGGGAGCCGCGGGACGTTGAGCAGCACCCACGTCAGCACGCTGACGCCGAGGATGACGGTGCCGGCGCGGCGCACGAAAAGCTTCGCCCGGTCGGCCATCGCCATGAATATCGAGCGAAACGTCGGGAAGCGGTAGGGCGGCAGTTCGATGTAGAAGGGCGTGATGTCGCCCGCGAGCATCGTCCGGCGGAAGAGCCAGGCGGCCGCGAGCGCGGAAAAGCTGCCGGCGAGGTAGAGGCCGAGGAGCGCCAGGCCCGGGGCGCGCAGGGGGCCGAGCACGGGGCGGTCCGGCACGAACGCGCCGATGAGGAGCGCGTAGACCGGGAGCCGCGCGGAGCAGGTCATAAACGGGGCGACCAGCATCGTCGCGAGGCGGTCCTGCGGCGAAGGGATGCCGCGCGTCGACATGATGCCGGGGACGGCGCAGGCGTAGGAGGACAGGAGCGCCACGAAGCAGCGGCCCTGAAGCCCCGCGAACCCCATTACGCGGTCCATGAGGAAGGCCGCGCGCGCGAGGTAGCCGACGTCTTCCAGCAAAAAGAGGAGGAAGAAGAGGATCATGATCTGCGGCAGGAACGCCACGACCGCGCCGACGCCGTGGATGACTCCGTGCACGACGAGTCCCTGCAGCACGCCTTCGGGAAGCATGCGCCCGGCGAAGCCGCCGAAGCGCTCGATAAGGGCGCCGAGCAGGTCCATGACCGGCTTCGCCCAAGAGAAAATCGACTGGAAGAACACGGTCATCACCGACAGGAAGAGGAACGGGCCCGCGACGGGGTGCAGCACCCAGCGGTCGATCTTGCGGGTGAGCGTGTGTTCCTTGAGATTCGTGCCGAGCGAGCGTTCGACGATTGCGCCGGCCCAGGCGTAGCGCTCGGCCGGAGTCAGCGGACGCGCGGAGGCCGAGGGCTTGGGCCACGAGCGCCACGTCGCGGCGAGGGCGCGGACTTCGTCGATCCCGATGCCGCGATGGCCGATCACCGCTTCCACCGGGATGCCGAGCTCGCGAGAGAGCGCGGCGGGGTCGAGCCGGCCGCCTCTAGCCTTGATCTCGTCGGCCATCGTCAGTACCGCCGCCGTCGGGAGCCCGAGCTCGAGCATGGACTTGAGCAGGGCGAGCGAGCGCTCGAGCGCGCTGCCGTCGAGCACGACGAGGAGCGCGGTCGGGGGATGATCGTAGCGGTCGCGGCCGCGCAGGAGGTCCTCGGCGACCATCTCCTCCGGCGTGTGGGCGTCGATGCCGTAAAGCCCGGGGAGATCGACGACGCGCGTCGCGTCGGCGGCGGCGGTCAGCCAGCCTTCCTTTTTCTCGACGGTGACGCCCGGATAGTTGGCGACCTTTTGGCGGAGCCCGGTGAGCGCGTTGAAGAGCGTGGTCTTGCCGCTGTTGGGCGTGCCGACGAGGGCGATGACGCCCTGGTCCTTGCCCGCCGCGACCGGAGTCATTTCCGGACCCGCACGAGACGCGCCTCGGCGTGGCGGAGGCAGAGGAGGGTGCCGCGGACCTCGAAGGCGATGGGATCGCCGAGGGGGGCGCGGCGCACGCGACGCACCGGGGTGTCGGGAAGCAGGCCGAGATCCTCGAAGCGGCGCCGCCAGGCGCCGGAAAGGGCGGCGTCGTAGCCGTCCAGCACCGCGGTCTGCCCGTCTTGGAGGTCGTCGAGGCTCATGGCTTATTGAAACTCTGTTTCAATTAGGAGTATAGCCCAAGCGGCCGGGGGGTGTCAAGGCGAATCCGGAAGGCCCAGGTCGCGAGGGGCCGAACAGCCCTGCCGGGGGTCCGGCGGTGTCTTTATCCTTAATAAGGTGATGGCCTCCCGCCTTTGGCTCGCCGCGCTCCTCGCCTTGGGGCCGGCTCTATCGTGGGCGCAGCAGGTCAAGAGCGTCCCGGTCGAGCCGGTCGGCGGCGTCAACGTCGCCGTCGGTTCCCCCGGCGCGCTGCCCTCGGCGGGCTCGCCTTCGCTTTCCCCTTCCGTTTCGGTCTCGCTCGGAACGCCTCTTTCCCTTCCCGCCGCGATCGTGCCGCGGAGCTTTTCCGGCGGAGCGGCTTCCCGAGCGCGGCCGACCGCCGCCTCCGAGCTCGCGAGCTCAGCCGGACAGACGGCGTCGCCGGCTTCCCGCGACGTGCTGGCGGCCGAGAGAACCGCATTGCCGGCCGAGCGCGTCGCCCGCATGCGCGAGATCGAGGGCTCGCTGGTCAGGGCGGCCGGCGAGGCGGCGAGTGAGGAATTCGGGGAAGAGACGATCGCGATCTCCCGAGGCTCGACCGCGCGCCTCACCAACGACGAGGACGAGCCGGACTACGATCTGATGGTCGAGCTGCCGGCCTCCTGGAGCGCGGAGCGCGCGGCGAAATTCTTCGACGGCAGCGACTCCGACTTTTACCACCGGCTTCAGGCCGCAGGCGCTCGCGCCGCCGAGCGGCTTTTCCCGGCGCGGGCGGTCGTCGCCACCGTGGACTTCCCGCGCGCTCTGATTGATCCGGCGACCCACCGCATCAGCGAGGGAGTGCTCCTTTTCCCGCTCCAGATTCGCGACACCGCCACCGGCACGCTCCTCGTCGACACCGACGTCTCGGTCACGAACAAGAAGGAGTTCGCCAACGCCTATCCGCAGTACTTCGCGGACCAGATGGAGCGGGTCCGAGCCTCCGGGGGGCCGGCGGCGGTCGAGCGCATGCTCTCCGACATCCGGCTCGCGAAGAAATTCTTCCGCGAGGCCGTCGGCGTCTACAAAGCGTACAAGGGCGGACCCGGCGGAGTGGGCGTCGAGCAGATGGTGCTCAACGCCGGCTCCTTCGACAAGATGGTCGAGCGGCTGCATGAGGCGGCGTTCGACGAGCGCGGCCAGCCCAGGTCCGTCCGCTCCGCGCGCAAGGCGTGGAACGTGCCCAGTCCGT
>JACRDR010000273.1 GCA_016212845.1 Elusimicrobiota bacterium | reverse complement strand
GCGCTGTCCCGTATGCTTGTCCTGGTGGCAGAACGAACACTCGAAGGCGAGCGTCGGAGTGTGTCCGGCCGGCAGCGTCGCGGTCGAGACCGCCGCCATCGACGGCACGCCCGGCGGCGGCGCGGCGAGAAGCTTGGAGAGCTTCCCGCCCGCTTTGAAGCCGTGCTGGATGTCCTCGTGGCAGTTGTGGCAGGCGATATTGTGCTCCGCGACGTGGTTATCGTGGATGAACGCGGTGTCGCCGTAGCGCTTCACCTTCTCCGGCTGGTTGTGGCAGGTGAAGCAGCGGTCCTGCGGCGCCTTCCCCTCGCCGCGCACGACGTCCACGTGGCAGTTCTGGCAGTCGAGTCCCTGCTTCAGCACGTAGTTCTTGTGGTTGTACGTCATGTTGCCGACCCGGATGTCCTTCGACGGGACGTCGTGGCAGGCGCGGCAGCCGCCGATCGGCTTCAAGTCGCGGCCGGTGCCCTTCCCCTTGAAGTGGCACAAAAAGCAGGTGCCGTAGGTGACCTCGAGGTGGTTGCCGACGACCATCTGGGAGTGGCACGAGGTGCAGCGCAGCTTGCGTCCGCGGCGCTCGCCCTCCAGGTGCGGCCGGTGGTCGAAATGGATCCCCATTTCCTTGCTGACGACGCGCCCTTGGAGCAGGCGCTGCGAGTGGCAGCCGGAGCGCAGGCACGAGGCGTCCTCGACCTCGGCGAACGGCTTCGACGAATACGTCCGGGTCACGTATTTGACGACCTGCGACATCGCCTGGAACTTGTGCCACAGGTGCGTCTGCGGCGTCCCCGGCGGGTAGTGGCACTCCACGCAGGCGACCTGGTTATGCTTCGACGTGGCCCACGCCTTGTAGTAGGGCTCCATGATGTGGCACGAGCGGCAGAAGTTCGGGCTCGTCGAGTACTTCGCGAAGCCCAAGGCGCCGATGAGCGCCGCCAGCGCTCCGGCGCCCAGGAGGACGAAGAACCGCGCGGTCAGCTTCGCCCGCAGCGGGCCTTCCGCCGGCACGAAGATGCCGATGGCGAGAAGCGCGTTCCGCCACCATTCGGCTCGGGGTTTCATGGGAGTCCTCCGGGATAGACATCAGGATCGAATAGGGTCCAGTAGCCGTGCCAGAGCAGGATCGCGAGGCACGCGAGCACCGCCTCGAGGTAGTGCACCGTGCGCGCGACCTCGACGGTCCACAGCGGCAGCCATGCGAGCGCGGCGTTATGAAAGAGCAGCAGGCCGCCGGTCGCGGTCATGACGAACGAGCCCCAGACCAGCGCCCAGTACTCGAACTTCTCGATATAGGAAAACTGCGGGAGTTCCGGCTTCTCGTCGGTGAACCCGGCGTTGTATCGCGCGAGCGCCAGCGGATCCTTCAGGTCCCGCCACGCCGGAAGCATGGCCTTGAGCCGCATCCGGCCGCGCGCGGTCGCCAGATACGCCGCGTGCGCGGCCCCGGTCAGCAGGAACAGCGCGGCCGCGGCGCGGTGCGCGTTGCGGCGGGACTCCTCCCCTCCGAGGGAGTGGAACGGACTCGCCCACCACGCCTCGGGATGCTGGAGCGCGAAGCCGCTGTAGGCGAGCAGCACGAACGCGATCGCGTTGGCCAGGTGCTGCGCCTTCTCGGAAGCGGAGAAGTGGACTTCGTCCGTGCGGTGCCGCGTGGACCGAGGCGAGCGCGATTTGCGCCGGAGGTCGAGTGCGTTGTGCAGCAGCATGCCGAACGCGGTCGCCGGGATCGCGATCAAATAAAGTAGGCGCACCCAGCCGGCGAGCGGGCTGCCCTCGGAGTCGCGCGCGAGCGTCTTGTGCACGCGGATGCCATCCGAGACCCAGCGCTTGCCCGCGTCGGGATGGCATTGGCCGCACGTCGCCGAGAGCTTCGAGGGGTGGATGCGGGAGCCCGGATCGCTCGACGGCAGGACGTCGTGCCAGCCGTGGCACGAGGCGCAGTCGGCGACCTTCACGTCGCCGCCCTTGCCGGCCAGGCCGTGGAACGAGGCTTCGAACGTCGCGACCCGGTCTTTGGCCAGCCCGAAGCGCGTGGTCAGGCGCGCCGACTGGTGGCAGTCCTCGCAGGTCCCGGCGCGCTTGCCCGCGGAAAGCGGCCCGCCCGCCTCGCGCGGAGGACGAATCGCGTGATTGCCGTGACAATCGCTGCACGTCGGCGCCGCGCGCACGCCCCGCGCCGCGGCGGCGCCGTGCACGCTGGCTCCGAACATCGCCGAGACTTCCTTATGACAGCCCCCGCATGTGGCGGCGACCTTCGCCCCGGCCACCTTCGACCGGGAGTCGACGGGCGGCCGCAGCTCGTGCGCGCCTCCGTGGCAGGCCTCGCAGGCGCGCGCGAGGTCGCCCCGGTTTTTTTCCAGAACGCGGAGGCCGTGAGGCGAGGACTTGAGTTCGCCGGCCTGCTTCGCGTGGCACTTGGAGCACTCGACGCGGCGCACGCCCTTCGGGTGCGGCGCCTCCGCCGCCTTCTCGTGGCAGGAAAGGCAGGCGACCTTGCGGTGGGCCGACGACGCCAACGCGGTCAGATGGGGATCCGGCGCGGCCGCCGGCTCCGAGTGGCACGCCATGCACTCCTCGGAGCCCGGCAGGGAGGGGGCGGGTCCGGCCGCCAGCGCCGAGGTCGTCAGTGCTGCGACCATCCACGCGGTCACCATGACGGCCCGCCCCCTCGGGTGCCCCGCCGGGGGGCGCCCACGCCGCTCATCGCCGGTTAGAAGCGATAGTTCGTCGCCAACGACACCGTGTGCGAGTACCAGTTGCGGATCGGGTTCGCGCCCAGGAAGATGGACGCGTTGCCCAAGTCGCGCAGCGGCACCTCGCCGTAGGCGAAGTCGGTGGCGTCGAACTTGTCGTACTGGTAGTTCGCCGCCATCGCGAGGGAATCCGTGAAACGATACTCCGCCCGCGCTCTAGCCGTCTGCTGGAAACGCCTGCTCGTCGGGAACGAAACGTACGGATCCGCCGCCGTGCTCGCGAATTCGCCCGCGTTGATCGGGTCCAGGTTCTGCCGGGTCGACACCATTTCGTAGCCGATCAAGGTCTTCAGCTTGGCCAGCGGCAGCCAGTTGAGCGCGATGCCCGCCACGTGCGAGTGGTCGCGCATGAGCGTCTCCCAGCGCGTCCGCGGATCCTGGGTCATGACGGTCGGCGCCAAGGTGCCGGCGCCGCACGCGGGCTCGCCGGGAAGGCCGAGACCCACGCTGGTGCCGGCGGTCGAGCCGGCGCACGCGGTCTGGCTCGAGCGCAGATGCCGCCGCGAGAAGTCGTACTCGTAGAACAGGTCCGCCGACACGCCGCCGAAGAGCGGCACCGACACGTCGGCGCCGTAGGCCTGCGTCTGGTCCGTGATGAGCCCCATGAGCCCCGGATGGACGACCGGGTCGTCTCCGGTCGTCGAGCCCTTGCCTTGCCGGTAGATGTCCTGCGTCATGCGGGCGCTCACGCTCGCCTGCACCTCGCCGTGGTTCCATTGCACCTGGACGCGGCCCTGATTGCGGTTGCGATCCGCGACGTCGGGACGACGCATGCCGGGCGCGTCTGAGAAATACGACCGGCCCGTCGCCGCCGACACGGTCCGCACGTAGTGCTGGAAGTCCATCCCGTTGCCGCGGCGCTCCTGATGGAGGCCCGACACGTTCACGAAGAAGTCCCGGGACGGGCGGATCGTGAAGCCGAGAGAGCCCTCGTACTCGTTGATCCGGTTGATCTCGCGCGTCTGCTTCTTGTAGGTCCGCATGACGCCGACGTCGCCCGAGAGCCAGGAGTTGATGTCGTAGTCGACCGCGAGCTTCGTCTTGGCGTCGCTGAAGCCTTCCCGCGGCGTCTGGACCTGCTCCTGGTGCCACAGCTGATCGAACATGCCCCAGCCCGGCATCGTGTACTGCTTGTTCTTGTTCTCGTGCAGGTAGAAGTCGTGCGTCAGCGCCACCCGGATCGACTCCGCCGGGCGCATCGCCAGCTTGCCGAGGTAGCTGAAAGACTCGATGTTCGTGTCCACGTTGGGATCCGGAAGGTTCTCGCGCCTCGACGCGTCGAACGGCGGCACGGGGTTGTTCGCGCCCGCCACGCCGCCGGGCCGTATGCTGGTGTTGACGGTATAGGCCAGCATCGGGTTGAAGGCCTTCCACTGCTGATAGCCTCCCTCGAAGCTGAACCGGGAGTTCATCGGCAGGGCGAAGCCGCCCTCCACCTTGAACACATGGGCGGTGTTGCTCGGCGCATTCGCAAGCTGCCCGGACGCGCTTTGGTCGCCGGTCGAGTAGCCGCTCGAGCTGGCGGCCTGATCGACGAGCCGCCGCGGGTTGTCCCAGGTGAGCGACGGGATGTTGTTGCGGAAGTCGGACATCCGGTAGCTGAACGCCAGCTGGTATTCCTTCTTGGCGAGCTCCATGTCGAAGAACGCCTCGTTGGTGGCCCAATCGATCGGAGCCGCGACTTCGACCGCGTTCGAGAAGCCGAACGACGCCGGCTGAGGCTTCGTGCCTTGCTTGGTCTGGCGCCAGCCGCCGAAGCTGAGCGTGAGATCCGGAGCCAGGCGGTAGTGCATGTCCATATTCGAAGTCTCGACCTCGAAGCCGAGCGGCACCGGCTGAGCCGCCGCGAGCTGGATTTTGATCGAGTCGTTGTAGCCCGCCGCGGTCAGCGGCTGGTTGAACGACTGAAGCGTGTCCGAGATCGTGAGCCGGCCGTTCCCCTCGTCTTTGTAGAGGGTCCTCGCCTCGTTGGAGAACAGATGCGGCATCTTGTCCCAGCCCGCTTTCCACATGAGCTTGCCCGGATCGCCGCCCTCGACTCGGGCGTTTTGGTTGTTTAAGCCCAGGTTGGTGACCTCGGCGTCGATGAAGTACTTCTCCGCCTCGAAGTCGATCTTGTACTTCTCGAGGATCAGGCCGTTGGGGATCTCGCCGTATTCGGTCGGGATCGCGCTCGGCTCACCGTTAACCGTCTTTTGGTTCCGGTGCTGATACTTGAAGTCCAGGCCCTGCCGCACTTCGGCGAAGGCCGGGGCCGCGAACAGGAGGGCGGCCGCCGCGATGTTGAGCATTCTGTAGAAGTTCATTGCGTCCCCCTCACCGGTTCAGATACTTGCCCGACGGGTGGTTCGACCCGTGGACCTGGAAGTGGCAGTTCACGCAGCCCTTATACGCAAGCCGGTTCGACACGCGGTCGGCCGCCGAGAAGCCGTAGGCCGTGGCCGGATGGCGCCCGCCGACGTGGCAGCGCTGGCACAGCATCGGCGCCCTCGTCACGAGCATCTTCTCGTTATGAGAGCCGTGCGGGTCGTGGCAGACCGCGCAGCCGCCTTCCCGGGCCGGAGCGTGATCCCACAAGAACGGTCCGCGCTTGTCCTGATGGCATTGGAAGCACGTCTCCATCACGTTGTTTTTCGCCAGGAGCTTCTCCGCAGGCGAGCCGTGCGGGTTGTGGCAGCCGGTGCAGCCCATCTTGCCCTCGACGAGCGGCATGTGGCCCGATTTGCGGATCTGGGCCTTCTTTTCGGCGTGGCACTGGTAGCATGTCTCCGCCGGCGACGCCTTGGCGAGCAGGGGAGCCTTCCCGCCGTTCGCCTTCTCGTCGTGCATGCTGTGGCAGGACTGGCAGGAGACGTTCTTCATCTCGTGCGTCGAGCCCTTCCAATGCATGCGGTGGCCGCTCTCATGGCATTGCATGCACGATGCGTTGCCGTCCGCCGCCTTCAGCTTCGAGGGATTGCGGATAGTGAGGAAATCCGGATTGCTCTTGTCCCCGCCCGCCGCCGCATGAAGGGAGCCCGGCCCGTGGCAGGTCTCGCAGGATTTCTCGAACTCGATGTTCTTCGCGTTTAGGAAGGATCGCGAGTGCAGGTTCTTCTTGAAGCCCTCCTTGTCCGCGTGACAGCCCAGACAGGTCGACGCTCCCACGAACTCCGCGTTCGCACCCGAGCCCGGCTTCGTCGCCGCGACTTCCTCGGCCCGCGAGGAGCCGGTTCCCCATAAAAAACCCGCGAGCACGGCCACCAGGACCGCCCAGCTAGATCGAATTCTCA
Organism: Elusimicrobiota bacterium; assembly: GCA_016212845.1. GTDB lineage: Bacteria > Elusimicrobiota > Elusimicrobia > UBA1565 > JACRDR01 > JACRDR01. Next base: position 9,694 of record JACRDR010000273.1, on the reverse strand, counting down.
TATCGCGCCTCCCTCAACACTCGAAACGCAAAGCCTCGGCGCGCAAGGCGCCTTACTCAGCTCTTTCCAACACTTCACCGCTTCGTCCAGAATCAGAACCTCCGCGAGGTCCTTAGCCGCGGCCTTCCCGTCCATGCTCTCGCGCACCATTTCTTTGAGCGCGTCCAGATCGTAAAGATAGACTCCCTCGAGGTCCGCGCAGCGCTCGTCGACGTTGCGCGGCAGGCCGAGATCGACGATAAACAACGCGCGGTCGCGGCCGCGCACGAGCGGCCACAACAGCTCGCTCCCGAGCCACGGCTCCTCCGTGGAAAGCGAAAAGACCGCGACCTCGGCGGTCGCGAGACGGTCGAGACCCTGTTCCAAATCGAGCGCTTCCGCTCCCAGGGGACCGGCGACCGCGGCCGCCCGCTCGAGCGTTCGGTTGGCGACGGAGATGCGGCTGAAGTTCTTGGCGGCGAGATGGCGCACGACCGCCTCCGCGGCCTGGCCCGCGCCGAATACGACGACCTCTCCACCCGCCTCGCGGAAGATGCCTTTCGCGACGAGCGCCGCCGCCCCGCCGATGGAGTGGATGCCGTTCTGGATGCCGGTGCGCGCGCGCACCGATTTGCCCGCCGCCAGCGCGCTTTGGAACACCCGGTTCAAGTGGCGGCCGGTATGCCGCCCGTCTCGGGCCGCGGCGTAGGCGTTCTTCAGCTGCGCGAGGATCTCCGATTCTCCGATGATCCAGCTGTCGAGACCGCCGGCCACACGGAACAAGTGGCGCACCGCCTCGGGACCGCGCTTCACGTACACGCTCGCGGCGCCCTCGGCGCCCACGCGGGCGTGAAACCACGCGGCGAGCCCTTCCGGTCCCTCGCCGGTCGGAAGCACGGCGACGACCTCGACGCGGCTGCAGGTGGAGACTACGGCGCACTCGGCGAGGCGCAGGCTCGAGCGCAATTGGGAGAGCGTTTCGGCGAGCTTAGCGGCGGGGACCGCGGCGCGCTCGCGGCAAGCCACCGGCGCTCCCAGATGGTTGATCCCTACGACGACAAGCCGCTCCGATTCCGGTCCCATGTTGGATCGTCCTCCGATGAGGCGATTCGCAACGGATGCGCCAATACCGGAGTCCGGGGTCCGAAGAAACGTCCCCTCCCTCGAGCGCGAGGGAGGGGACGGAGGCGGCGGGAGACGCTAGAACTTGTAGCGGACTCCCATCGCGAGCGAGTGCGCGTAGTAGCCGCGCAGAGACGCTCCCAGGAACGTCATGTTGTTGGTGGGCGAGTTTGTGGGCTGCACGAGCGTGGGCACGTTGTCGAGCGCGAAGTCCGTGACGTCGAACTTCTCGAACGCGTAGTTCGCGGTGAGCTCCACGTTCTCGCGCACCTTGTAGCCGGCGGAGGTCTTCACTCGCTGCAGCATCCGCTTCGTGGTGGGCCACGACTGGGCGTTGACCACGGTGCCGCCGCCGCCGTTGAAGACCGGGTCGACATGCAGCTGCGAGAAGACGAGATCGTAGCCGATCGTCGTCGTGACGAGCTTGGCCGGCAGCCATTCGAGCGCGATCCCGCCGATGTGCGAGAACTCGTTGAGCCGGTCCACGATATCGTCGCTCGGGAACTGTCCCGTTCCGGGGTTCGCCCGGATCAGCTGTCGCGAGAAGTCCGCCTCGTAGTAGGACTCGAGGTTGAACGAATCTCCGAGCGGCGTCGACGCGTCCAGACCCGCCGTATACGTGTGGTTCTGGATCAGGCCGTATTGGGTATTGGTGAAGCCCGGGTAGTTCCCGCTCAGCGCGTCCTTGCCGGCGCGGTAGTCGTCCCGGTTGGCCAGGATGCTGACGCCGAGGGTCGCATCGTTCGGCGCGGTATACTGGACCTGCAGCCGCGCGCGGTTGCGGTTCCGGTCGGCCACGTCGAAGCGGCGCATGCCGGGGATCTCGTTGGCGAACACGTCGCGCGGGGCCGCCGCGGCGGTCTGGGTCGCGAATTTCCGGTAGGTCTGGTAGTCGAACCCGTTCATGCGGCGCAGGCCCAGCAGATACGACAAGTTGACGAACAGGCTCTGCGTGGGCTTATACGTGGAACCGACCTCGACGTGATAGTCCTTGCCCTTGTCCACCTCGCGAGTGCGCTTCTCGTACTCGACGCCCGCCGCGCCGCCCACGGAGAAGGACTCGAACAGGTCGTAATCGGCCTTGGCCTCCAGCGAGTCCTTTCGGAACTGGTCGAGCTCGGGGCTCACCGTCTCGTTTTTGAACGAGCCGCCGTCGTAGGCCACCCAGCCGTTGAAAGACTTCTCGCCGCTGGCGTTTTCGAGGATGTAGCTGCGGTACGCGATGGAGCCTCTGAGCTTGTGCGTCGGCCTCGCGGAGAGGCGGAACTCCTGGGTGTAGATGTCCATCTCCTGCAGGATATGGCTCGGGTACGCGCAGGACGCGGGGTTCGACAGGTCGCACGGAACCGCCGTGCCTGCCGCGTTTCCGGGACGGAGCGCGGTGTTGGTCGTCATCGCGTACATCGGGTTGTCCGCCTTCCAATGAGAGTAGCCGGCGTTGGCCGACACGCGCGCTCCCGCCCACGGCAGGGAATAGCCGCCCGAAAGGCTGACGGTATGCGCCTCGTTTTCCGGAGCCAGCGGCATCCGGCCGACCGCCGCCTGCTTGTTGGTCGCGCTGTAGGAGTCGACGTTGCTCTGCGGGTTGTCCCAAGTGAGCGCCTGGATGCCGTTCTGAAACCCGCGATAGGCGTATCGGAGCCCCAACTGCCCGCTCTGTCCCGCGTAGTCGAGGCCGAGATTGGCATCGTTCGAGACGTAGTCGATCGGCTCGGGAAGCTCCTGCACGTTGCTGCCGCCCGTGTTGCCGAAGCTCCCGCCGATAGGACGGTTGCCGAACTTGTGCTTGCGGTCCGCGCCGACCGTCACAGTGAACGCGGGAGACAGGCGCCCGCGGAACTCCATCGCGGCGATGTCCTCGCGCATCCCGAGCTGAACGTCGCGAAGGCTGCTCTGGAACTCGCGCATGAGCTTGGCCGTGTCTGTCGCCAAGGGCGCCACCGTCGTCGCGGCCCGCAGAGTGACCGGCAGCGTCAATACGCCTCCGTCGCCTTTCGTGTAGCCCGTCTTCGCCTGATTCGACAGGAGGTGCGGGATTTGATTCCAGCTGGCCGTATACTGGAAGAAACCCGGACGTCCTCCGGTGCACCGGTACGACTGGTCCTCGAGGTTCGTCTTCTTGGCTGAGCAGTCGAGGATGTAGCCGGGGTCCCGGAGGTCGATCGAGTACTCGTCGAGCACGAACCCGTTGGGGCGCGTCTGGTACTCCTCGAACTTGAACGGCTTGCCGCCGTTCGGGCTGCTTAGGAACTCCTGGCGGACCGAGGTCTTCAGTTCCTGCTTGATCTCGGCCGCTCCGCAGGCGGGCGGTACGAGCAGCGCCGCGAGGGCGGCTGCGATGCTCCAATAACGAGGTGTCATGTCTCGCCTCCCTACCTGAGGTAGTACTTGCCGCCCGGATGATTCGAGCCGTGGATCTTCGAGTGGCAGTTCACGCAGCCGCGGTTGAAGATTTGCGGCGTCTTCCGGTTGATGTTGATGTCGTCGTAGTTGTTCGACGGGTGGTTCGCGTTCGAGTGGCAACGCTGGCAGAGCAGGTTCGACTTCGTGATCAGCATCCGGTCGTTGTGCGACCCGTGGGGGTTGTGGCAGTTGCGGCAGTCCTCACGGGCCGGCGGATGCTCCCAGAGGAACGGCCCGCGCTTGTCGGCGTGGCACTCGTAGCAGGTCTCCATGACCGTGTTCTTGGCCATGAGCTTCTCGTCCGGGGAGCCGTGCGGGTTGTGGCAGCTCGTGCACGTCATCTTCCCCTCGCCGATCGGCATGTGCGCCGACTTCTTGATCTGCGCCTTCTTATCGGCGTGGCATTGGAAGCACGTCTGCTCGACGGAGGCCTTCGTCAGCATCGGCGACTTGCCGTCGTTGACCTTCTCGGCGTGCATGCTGTGGCACTGAACGCAAGAGACGTTCTTGGCGTCGTGCGTCGAGCCGGACCAATGCATCCGGGTCCCGCCTTGATGGCATTGGAGACAAGTCTTCGAGGCGTCCGGCCCCTTCTTCTCCCGCGGGTTGTTGATCGTGAAAAAGTCCGCGTTGGACTTGTCCCCGCCGGCGGCGGCGTGCAGCGAGCCCGGTCCGTGGCAGGTCTCGCACGACCGCGAAAAGTCGATCCCCTTCGCGTTCGGCCAGGCCAATCCGTGCACGCTATGCTTGAAGGAGGACTCTTTATCGGCATGGCAGCCGATGCAGGTCTCCGCGCCGACGAACTCCGCCTTGCTGCCGGAGGCCGGGGTGGTCTCCGCCACCCGGGTCCCCGCCGGTTTATCCTCGGCGTACCCGGCTCCCGCGAAGCAAACCAGCGCCGCGAAGAGCGCCCACGGCGACCAAGCCAATCGATGTCTCATAATCACGCCTCCGCTGCTAACGCCGCTCATCCGGAGCCGGCTGCGGGTGCACCCCGCCCGGGTCCGTCTGGTCCTTCGCCCGCTGCAGCGCGTTCTCCGTCGTTTGCCGCTCGCGTTCCTTCTCGAGTTCTTTGAAGCTGGACTGGAGCTCCTTCGTCTTCGTCTCGAACGCCGCCTTCTGGTCCACCTTCCGCCGCTTGGAGTCTTCCGTGAGGAAGGTCAGGATCGCCTTCGCTTCCTCCTTCGAGAACGCCGTGCCCTTCTTCGACGTCGTCTTCAAATGCATCCGCTTCACGTAGCGCTCCCAGTCCTCGCGAGCGACGGTCGGAGAGTTCAGGGGACGAGCGAGCGTGTGGCAGCGCGAGCAGGTCGTCTTAAATACGGGGTAGGCGATCTTCGCCTGGTCCGAGTAGCCCGAGATATCGACCTCGTCCGGACCCAGGTCGTAGTAAAACCGCGCGTCCTTGCGGTCCGCGGCCCACGCGGCCGCGGCCAAGCCCGCCAACAGCGCCCATCCGAGTCGGAGTTTCATGACGCCCTCCCGCAGACCTTGGGCGCGCAAGGCGCCTTGTTCAATTCCGTCCAGCACTTCGCCGCCTCGTCGGCGGCCAAGACCTCGGCGAGGTCCTTCGCGGCGGATTTCCCGTCCATGCTCTCGCGAACCATCCGCTTGAGATCGTCCAGATCGTACACGTACACGCCGTCGAGCTTCGCGCAGCCGGGATCCACGTTTCTCGGCAAGCCGAGGTCCACGACGAAAAGGGAGCGAGTGCGGCCGCGAGCCAGCGGCTCGAGCGCCTCCCGGGTGAGCCAGGCCTCTTCGGTGGAAAGCGAGAACACCGCGACCTCCGCCTTCTCCAGCCGGGCCAAGCCCTGCTCCAGCGTGAGCGCCTCGGCGCCCAAGGGACCGGCGACGGCGGCCGCGCGCTCGAGCGTGCGGTTGGCGACGGAGATCCGGGAGAAGTTCTTCGCGGCGAGGTGCCTGACGACCGCTTCCGCGGCCTGGCCCGCGCCGAACACGACGACCTCGCCTCCCGGCTCGCGAAAAATCCCTTTGGCCACCAGCGCGGCGGCCCCTCCGATTGAATGGATGCCGTTCTGGATGCCCGTGCGGGCGCGAACGGACTTCCCCGCCGCGAGCGCGCTCTGGAAAAGGCGGTTTAGGTGGCGGCCGGTGTGCCGGTTCTGCTGCGCGAGCTGGTAGGCCTGCTTGATCTGCGCGAGGATCTCCGACTCCCCGATGATCCAGCTGTCGAGGCCGCTCGCGACGCGAAAGAGGTGCCGGACGGCGGCGTCTCCGCGGTGCAGGTAGATGCTCGAGAGTCCTTCGGGACCGACCCTGCCGGCGAACCAGTCGACGAGCCCCTGCGGCTCGCCCCCCTCGGGCAGCACCGCGAAGAACTCGACGCGGCTGCAGGTGGAAAGGATCACGCACTCGGCGAGCCCGAGGCTCGACTGCAGCTCGGCAAGGGCTTCGGGGACCCGCGCGGCGGGCACGGCGGCGCGCTCGCGGCAAGCGACGGGGGCTCCCAAGTGATTGATCCCCACCGCTACGATCCGCTCCGCGTCGCTCATCGCATGTCTCCAGGGCGACGAACCAGCCGCCGCCGAATCATGCTTCTGCAACGGATGCGCCAATTCCGGACTTCAAAAAGCGTTTTATCCGGGACTGGAAGCCGGAGGGAGAACGACGGGGCGGGTTAGACGCGGCCGGACTTCAGGACTTCGTGGCGGGCGGCGTTAACGGTGCGACGGGAGACCTGGATGCCGTATTCGCGGCGCAGGCGCTGGGCCAGCTCGCTGTCGGTCGGACGCGGACCCGGCTCGGCGAGCCAGATCGCGAGCACGTCGCGCAGGACGTTGCGTCGGCCGGGCATCAAGGTGATCAAAGGGACCTCGACGCCCCACGGCATGCGCACGGAGCGGCCGGAGACCGCGCGGCTCACGGTGCTGGGCGCGAGCTGCAGGCGGCGCGCCAGCATGCGGAGGCTGATCGGCCGCTTGCGGTCCTCGCGGCGGCAGCCCAGGTACTCGGTCTGCAGGCGCGTCAGGCTCTCGAGGATCCGGAAAAGCGTGTTCTGACGGAGGTTGACGATCTCGATGCGCTTGAGCAGATGGCGCAGGCGACGGCGCTCCGCCGGATCGAGCTTGCCCTCGCGCTTCCACTCCTCGAGCAGGTCGTAGCGCACCTGGTACAGGCCGCGCGCCCAGTACGGCTGGAAGAACTCGTACGAGGCCTCGCCGCCCTCCACCGAAAGTCTCGCGAGGCAGGAGTAAGAACGAGCCATGCCCGGATCGCGCTGCGGCAGGAAGAACTCGGCCTGGGCCCCGATATCGAGCAGCAGGTCGTGAATCTTGCGCACGGCGTCGATCGGGAGCGAGGTCCGCTTGGCGATCTCCTCGAGCGGCACGCCCTCGTCGCAGTAGAGAAAGTAGCGCTCGAAGTTCTCGCGGCCCATCTTGCGGATGAGGGGCAGGACCTCGGCCTTGTCGCCCAACGCCTCCTCGACCTTCACTCGTTCGCCGGAGGCGACAAGACCTTCCTGGAGCTCGAAGAGACTGCCGCCGTAGCGGCCCCCCGGCCAGCGCTGCCGCCGGATCACGCCCGAGCCTTCGGTGAAGAACAGCTTGTTGAAAAGGGGGTCCCGCTCGATGTCCGCGACCTGCCGCGCGAACTCCTTCTCCGGCATTTGGATCCATTCGGCCATCCGCAGACGGCCCAACAGCGCCAAGCGCTGGGAGGTCTGCAGCCCGAGTCTCTGCTCCGGTGGAGGGGTCATAGTGTACAATGGCCGGAATGTTCCGACTCTGGATGGTGCAATGTTTCGGCCATCGCGTTTTCGGAGCCAAAAGCTCCAATCTGGAGCGTCATGAGCGGTTCCGACCCTAACTATATTAAAGGAAGAAGCGTGAACGCACGGAGGTTTTCCGCGCTGTTCGATTTCGCCGCGGACATGATCTGGATCGCGGAGATCGAATCGGGCCTCCTGCTGGAGGCCAACGCCACCACCGCCCGCACGCTCGGCTACCCCCGGGAAGAACTCCTCGGGCGCGAACTTCCGGAATTCCTCTTCGATAAGCGGGACAGCGCCCCGAGCCGGCCGTTCGTCGAGTCGCTTCGGTCCCGGGGCTCCGCCGCGATGACCGCCACCTTCCGCACCAAGGGAGGACAGCCCCTCGAAGTGGAAATGCGCGCCTCCCTCATCGGCGAAGGGGCCGAGCAGGTCATGCTGGTGATCGCCCGCGACATCGGCGAGTCGCTCCGCGAGCATCGCCGGGCGCTGGCGCTGTTCGAGGCGTTCCGGCGCTCCAACGACGTGATGTTCTACTGCGACCGCAACGGCGTCATCTTAGACGTCAACGCGGCGTTCACCCGCTCCTACGGCTTCACGCGGGAGGAGGCGATCGGAAATACCCCCCGCATCCTCCGCTCCCCCCATTCCACCGAGGAGGTCTACCAGCAGATGTGGGGACAGATCCTCGATCCGGGCAAGGGATTTTGGCGCGGACAGCTGATCAACCGCACCAAGGACGGACGCGAGATCCCCGTGATCCTCACGATCACGGCCGTGCGAAACGACGTCGGAGAGATCCTCGGCTACGTGTCGAACGCGATGGACATCTCCGACCAGATGGCGCTGCAGGGACGCGTCGCCAACGCCGAGGCTCTGGCGTCTCTCGGCGAGATGGCGGCCGTCGTGGCGCACGAGATCCGCAACCCCCTGGGCTCCATCGTCATGGCGGCCAAGCAGCTCACCGTCGCGAAGCTCGCCAAGGCCGACCGCGACATGGTCTACCGCGTCCTGCGCGACGAGAGCCAGCGTCTCAACGAGACGCTGACCAACTTCCTCGCCTACGCCCGCCCCCGCGGCTTGCGTCTCGAGCTCGCGGACCTAAACGCCTTAGTCGACGATGTCGCCCGGACCCTGCGCTCCAACCAAGAGCTCCTCAAGGGCGCGTCCGTCGAAGTCGCTCTCGACCCCGCCCTCAACCCTTTCCCTTTCGACCGTGACCAGGTCCGCCAAGTCGTGTGGAACATCGCGCTCAACGGCGTCCAGGCGATGGACGGCGGCGGGACGCTGACGCTCTCTACCGGCCACGAAGCCGGCTCGGTCCGTCTCGAGATTCGCGACACCGGAAGCGGCATCACGGACTCCGCCCGCGAAGGCCTGTTCAAGCCGTTCCAGACCACCAAGCAGCAAGGCACGGGTCTGGGTCTCGCGATCGCCGACCGCATCGTGAAGTCGCACGGCGGCTCGATCGAGGTCGACAGCGCCCCCGGAAAGGGCGCGTCCTTCGTCGTGCGCCTCCCCTACATCCAATAACATGCCCAAATCGAAACTCCTTCTCGTCGAAGACGACCAGTCCCAAGCGGCGCTGCTCGCGCTCGAGCTCAGGCGCGCCGGATTCGAAGTCGAGCCGGTCAAGAGCGGCGAGGACGCGATCTCCAAGCTCGGCGGCTCGCTCTACGACGCGATCGTCACCGACCTGCGCCTCGGCGGCGGCGTCGACGGCCTGCAGGTCCTGCGGGAAGCCAAGCGCGCCCAGCCCGAGGCGGAGGTGCTCGTCATCACCGGCCACGGCTCCATCGACACCGCGGTGGAGGCGATGAAGCACGGCGCGTTCGACTACCTCACCAAGCCCGTCCAGCCCGAGGAGCTCCTGCTCGTCCTGCAGAAGGCGCTCGAGCACCGCAGCCTGCGCGGCGAGGTGCGCCGCCTGCGCGAGGAAGTGAAGGGCAAGTACAGCTTCGAGGGCATCGTGTACTCGAGCGCCGAGATGGGAAGGGTGCTCGAGCTCGTGCGCAAGGTCGCCACCACCGACGCGACCGTCCTGATCCAGGGCGAGTCCGGCACCGGCAAGGAGCTCATCGCGCGCGCGATCCACGAGAACAGCGCGCGGCGCTCCGGGGCCTTCGTGGCGATCAACTGCGGCGCGCTGCCCGAAGGCCTGCTCGAAAGCGAACTTTTCGGCCACGTGAAGGGCGCCTTCACCGGCGCCGACCGCAACAAGCGCGGACTCTTCGAGGAGGCGAGCGGCGGCACGATCTTCCTCGACGAGATCAGCGAGACCACGCCGGGCCTTCAGGTGAAGCTCCTGCGGGCGCTGCAGGAGAGCGAGGTGCGCCGCGTGGGCGACAACCATCCCGTCCGCATCTCCGCGCGCGTCGTCACCGCGACGAACAAGGACTTGGGCAAGCTCGCGCGCGACGGCAAGTTCCGCGAAGACCTCTAGTACCGCCTCAAGGT
>JACRDR010000272.1 GCA_016212845.1 Elusimicrobiota bacterium | reverse complement strand
GACTCGGCGGCGCGCACGACCCCCGTCGCCTCGGGCCGGTTCAGCACCTCGGGCAAGCGCTCGGGCAATCTAGGCGAACGCAGGCGGCGCGTCGGATCCTCGGCTATGCGCTCCTCGGCCGCTTGGAAGCGGTAGAACGAGCGCAGCGCGCGGATCTTGCGGGCGAGGCTCACCGCCGCCAGCTTCGTGCGCAAGTCCCAGAGATAGCCCTCGAGGTCGCGCTGCGTCATCTTCAGCGCGTCCTTGTCGCCGATCGTCTTGAGGAAATGCCGCACGTCGCCCAGGTAGGCGGCGCTCGTGTTCGGGGAAACGCCGCGCTCGAGCGTGAGGTGCTTGGCGTACTCGTCGAGGAGCTTGTCGTTCATGAAAAGCAGAAGACCCGCAAAGAATAGCTCTTTGCGGGTCTCTGCGTCTGCGCGGTACGGCTAGCGCGCGGACTTTTCGGCCTTCTTGGACGGCGCCGGCTTCTCTTCGGTCTCCGCCGCTTCGGCTTCCGGCTTCGGAGCCGCGGGAGCGTTGACGAGGTACTTCGCCTTGAGCGCCTTCTCGAGCTTCTCGGCGGTCGCCGGGTTGGTCTTCAAGTAGTCCTTCGCGTTCTCGCGGCCCTGTCCGAGGCGCTCGCCGTCGTAGAGGAACCAGGAGCCGGACTTCTCGACGACGTTGGCCTCGCAGCCGAGGTCGATCAAGCAGCCCTCGCGGGACACGCCGAAGCCGTGGATCATCTCGAACTCGGCGTTGCGGTACGGCGGCGCGCACTTGTTCTTGACGATCTTCACGCGGACGCGGGCGCCGACGACGACCTCGCCCTGCTTGATGTTCTCGATGCGGCGGATGTCCATGCGCAGCGACGCGTAGAACTTGAGCGCCAGGCCGCCGGTCGTCGTCTCGGGGTTGCCGAACATGACGCCGATCTTGTGGCGGATCTGGTTGATGAAGATGACCGTCGTCTTGGTGCGGGAGATGGTCGAGGTGAGCTTGCGGAGCGCCTGGCTCATGAGCCGCGCCTGCAGGCCCATGTGGCTGTCGCCCATCTCGCCTTCGATCTCGGCCTGGGGCACGAGCGCCGCGACCGAGTCGATCACGATGACGTCGACCGCTCCCGAGCGGACGAGCTTTTCGCAGATCTCGAGCGCCTGCTCGCCGCTGTCGGGCTGCGAGATGAGCAGGTTGTCGACGTCGACGCCCAGCTTGCGGGCGTAGCCCGGATCCATGGCGTGCTCGGCGTCGATGTACGCCGCGAGTCCGCCCGCCTTCTGCGCGTTGGCGACCACGTGGAGGGCCATCGTGGTCTTACCGGAAGATTCCGGACCGTAGATTTCGATGATGCGGCCGCGGGGCACACCCCCGACGCCGATCGCCAGGTCCAAGGCGAGCGCGCCGGTGGGGATCACGTCGACCTCGATGCGGGCGGCTTTCTCTCCCATCTTCATGATCGCTTCTTTTCCGTACGCCTTCTCGATCTGGGACAGCGCCAGCTCCAACGCCTTCGCTTTATTCTGGTCGGACATGCACTCGTTCTCCTCTCCTCGTCGCCCTCGCGGTCTTTCGGACCGCGGCCGCGCCCGTTAGGGTCACCCGGCTGCCGAGGGATCGTGTAGAGTCTAGCAGATGTTTATCAACTGAACAAGGGTTCAGTAAAGATTTTTTCCGCCGACTCCCTACCCATATATACGAATGAGTCGCGAAAAAGTTCCCTCTTCCGTCGAGGGTGCTGTTTATCAAGCCCCCAATTTGTAGTATTTCCGTCGAATGACAGGACTCGGCGCGCGGAGCTGGTTCCTTGCGGTCGTCGTCGCGTCCGTTACCTGCCTCCAGTATCCGCTGATGGCCGTCTACCGGCAGGTCTGGCAGAGCAAGTTCCCCGCCCTCGCCGCCGCGTTCCCCAATACCGGCCCCGTCGCCTTCGTCGGCGGCTACGGAACGGACAATATGGACGAGCTGGACTCCGCCGCCATGGTCCAGGAGATCGCGCGGCGCGGGCTCCCTAAAGACGCCTACGTCGCCGGCTCCCCGATTTCCCCCTCGACCGATTTCCTCGCCTATCTGCCGCTCGGCCTCATTCAGAAGGCGACGCACGACATGACCAAGACCTGGTTCCTCGCCCGGTGGCTGGCCTGCGTCGCGTGGTTTTTGGCCCTCTTCTGCCTCGCCCGCCGGCTCGGCGTGGCGCCGCTCGCCGCGGAGTTCTGCGCGACCTTCGGGACCGCGTTCGCCTACCTACTCGGACTCTTCTTCCTGCGGGGGCTGAACGTCTCCGGCGGGCTCGCGCAGTCGCTCGGGAGCGCGGCCTGGACCTTCGTCTCCTACGGCCGCACCGAGAACGTCTGGCGCATCCCGCGGCCCGGCATCTCCTACGCGGCGCTCTTCGCCGCCGCGCTCGTCTGGTACCGCGCGGCGCTCTCCGAGAAACTGCCGGCGCTCGTCCTGGCCGGCCTGACGGGCGGGCTTCTCTGCTACGTGCGCTTCGACGTCGCGAGCGGACTCCTGGGCGCGATGTGCGTCTATCCGGTACTCCAGACCGTCTTTCAGCGAAGATTCGACTGGAAGTGGGCGGCGCCAGGCGCGATCGCGCTCGTCCTCGGGATCCCGATGCTCCGCTGGGCGCTCCACCCCGGCCCGGAGTTTCTGCTCAAGGCCGGCATGACGGGCTTGGGCAAACCCGATTGGGAGACCGGCCTCTACGTCCCGCTCCTCGCCTGGACGCTTTGGCGCCGCCGGGACCCGGCGACGCTGCAGACCTGCGCGCTGCTCCTGACCGTTTTCGCGATCTGCTGGCTTCCGCTCGTGAACGGCATGTCGCTCTACACCCCGAACTGGCGGCACTACGGGAACATCTTCGCCTTCCTCCTCTTAGTGTCGCAGCTTCCCAAACCCGCGCTCGAGTCGGAGCGGCTCTGGCGCGGCCTGACGTTCGCGGCGCTCCTGTTCGCGGCGTCCTTGAACGTGCTCTACGCGGGCATCCGCTTCGCGTGGCAGGGGCTCGACGGCGACTACGCGGCCGCGCTCTCGTGGCTGCGGGCGAACGCCGCGGACGAGGCGGTCGTCGCCTCCCTCAGCCCGGAGGTCAACGGCCTCGTGCCCGTCTTCACGCGCTGCAAGGCGCTCATCGGCAACGGCGCGCCGCTCCTCTCGCGCGTGCCGCTCGACGAGTCCTCCTCGCGCATCCTCTACGCCCTCGACCTCTTCGGCGTGAAGCCGCAGGCCTTCTACGACGAGGCGCTAAAGCGTGCCGGCACCGCCGAGCCGCGCCAGAAGCTCGACCGGATCGAGACCGACTGGTCGTACTTCTACGGCCGCGTCTTCAACATGGCGCCGAAGGAAACCGGACGCGGCTACCTCGACCGGGCCGAGGCGCGCTCGTTCCCCGTCCAATATCTGTGGACCGGCCCATTCGAGAGCTCGCTCGCCTCGAAACGACCGGCGAAGTCGAAGCTTAGGCTCGAGCGCGTCTACGCGAACGCCACCGTCCGCCTCGATCGCGTCCTGGAGACTCCATGATCATTTCGCGGACCCCGTTTCGGGTCAGCTTCGTCGGCGGCGGGACCGATCTGCGCGCCTTTTGCTCGAAGGAGCCGGGCAAGGTCCTCTCGACCGGCATCGACAAGTACGTCTACGTGGCGGTCAAGCGCCAGTCGGCGATCGTCGACTACAAGTACCGGATCAGCTGGTCTAGGATCGAGTTCAAGCAGAAGATCGACGACATCGAGCATCCGATCGTCCGCGAAGCGCTGCGGCTCTTGGACATCGACTTCCCCATCGAAATCTCGACTTTCGCCGACGTCCCGGCCAACACCGGCCTCGGCTCCTCCAGCGCGTTCGCGGTCGGCCTGCTGCACGCGCTCTACGCGCTCAAGGGCAAGATCGTGACGAAGAGCCTCCTCGCAGCCCAAGCGGCCAAGATCGAGATCGAGCTCCTCAAGCGGCCGATCGGCGCGCAGGACCACTACGCCGCGGCGTACGGGACGCTGAGCACCTACACCTTCATGCCCAACGGCGAGGTCGTCGCCGAGCCGGTCTTCATCGATCCGCTCGTTCGCGAACGGCTACAGGGCAAGCTCATGCTGTTTTATACCGGCGTGACCCGCGACGCGCACGAGGTCCTGAAGGGCCAGTCCGACAAGACCGCGGAGAAGTTCGAGTCCCTGCGGAAGATGAAGGCCTTAGTCGACCCCCTGCGCGACGTCATGTCCTCCGGCGAGGACGACGGCCGGATCGGGAAGATCCTGCACGAGAACTGGCTGCTCAAGCGCGGCCTGGCCGACGCGATCACCTCCAGCGCGATCGACCGCTTCTACGACAAAGCGCTCGCGGCGGGCGCGGCGGGCGGCAAGCTCCTCGGCGCCGGCGGCGGCGGCTTCCTCCTCTTCTACGTCGAGCCCGAGCGCCAAGCGGCGGTCCAGCAGGCGCTTTCCGATCTTTACCGGATGCCGTTTCGCTTCGACACGCAGGGAACGCGCATCACGTACTACGACCAGGCGATCCTGTAGCTTAAATGTATAATTCCTCCATGGCCGACTCGCGTCTCCTGGAGCGGATGGCGACGCTGTTCGACGACCCGCGCTACGCGCGGCTCGCCGTGCGCAACCGGCGCAAGTTCCGCGCGAACAAGCCGTTCCCGCACATCGTCTTCGATAATTTCCTGCCGCCTTCCGTCGCCCGGCTGCTCGCCGCCGAGTACCCGCGCCCCGACGACAAGAAGGCCCGCTGGAAGAACCATTCCAACGCGAACGTGTCGCGCCGATTCGTCGAGGACGTCGGCTCGATGTCCTTGCCGCTGCGGCTCTTCGCGGACGCGGTCGTCTCCAAGCCTTTCTTGCTCTTCCTCGAGGTCCTTTCGGGGATCGACTGCCTCCTCGGGGACCCGTATTTCCTCGGCGGCGGGGCGATGGCGACCGGCCGCAACGGCTTCCTCAAGATCCACGCCGACTTCGACTGGCACCACAAGCTGCAGGCGCACCGCCGCGTCAACGCGCTCTTCTATCTCACGCCCGGCTGGAAGCCGGAGTGGGCCGGCGACCTCGAGCTCTGGTCCAAGGACATGAAGCGCAAGGTCAGCTCCGTCCAGCCCGTCTTCAACCGCGTCGTGATCTTCGAGGTCTCCGACGACGCCAATCACGGACAGCCGGAGCCGCTCCGCTGTCCGCCCGACGAGATGCGTCGGGTGTTCAGCGCGTTCTACTACACGACCCGCAAGTCGAACGCAGAGTGGAAGGCGCCGCATTTCACGCTTTATAAGCCGCAGAACTCGCCGTACAGCATGAGCCTTCAGAAGGACTATAAATCCAAGGCGGCCTACTGATGACCGGACGACGCCGGACTCCCCAAGAAGAGCAGTACTACGCGGACCGGACCAAGATGCTCTCCGAGTGCGGCTCCGAGTACCTCGCGGACGCTCCATTCCTGTTCGCCAACCGGATCACGACCGCCTCGGTGCTCTCGCGAATCGACCTCTTTAGGATGGTCATGGACGTCCCCGGGGCGATCGTCGAGTGCGGCGTGTACAAGGGCAACTCGCTGATGCTGTTTCTCCAGCTCTCCCTGCTCCTCGAGCCCTACGCGATCAACCGCACGATCTACGGCTTCGACACGTTCGAGGGCTTCCGCTCCATCCACCGCAAGAACGATCCGAAGGACATCAACGAGAAGATGTTCTCCGACACGAATTACGGGCTCCTCAAGCGCTCGATCGAGCTCAACGATCTCATCCGCCCGGTCAACCGCATTCCCCGCTGCGAGCTGATCAAAGGCGACATCGTCAAAACCGTGCCCAAGTTCGTGAAGCAGCGCCCGGAGCTCGCGGTCGCGATGCTCCTGCTCGACACCGACCTCTACAAGCCCACGAAGGTCGCGCTCAGGCATTTCCTGCCCCTCATGCCGAAGGGCGCGATCGTGGTGCTCGACGAGGTGTGCTACCGCAACTTCGCCGGGGAGACGCAGGCGCTCAAGGAAGAGCTCGGCCTCAATAAGGTGGAGCTCAAGCGGCTGCCGTACGAAGGCTCGGTCGGCTACTTCAGGGTCGGGTAGCCGAAGCTTCCAGGAAAGCGCCTCGGCCTAAGGCTCGGCCGAGGAGGGCGAGCAGAAGCCCGCTCGGCGCCGTCAGCGCTCCCGCCGCGATCGACGCGGCGACGCCGCCGCCGAAAGGCTCGATGCCCATCAGCCAGCGCGTAAGACCGTTGTAGTTCCCGGTGACGCGATTGGCCGCGGTCTGCACCCAGCCGTAGACGTCCGACTCGAAGCAGGCGCCGGACTCGGAGACCACCCGCAGCCCCGCGCCCTCCAAGACCATTCGGAGCGCGCGCCGCGTGAAATGCACGAGATGCCGCGGCGGATCGAGATGGACCCAAAGGGAGCCGCCGTAGGCCGCCTGCCAGCCGCCCCAATCCGGCACGCTCACGATGAGACGTCCGCCGGCCTTGAGCCTGGAAGCGCATTCCTTGAGAACCGCCGCGGGATCGGCAAGATGCTCGAGCACCTGAAAAAGCAGGATGAGATCGTAGGCGGGCTCGGGCGGCAGCGCCGACACGTCGTCGGCGCTCACGTCGAGACCGAGCGTCTCGCGGGCGTAGCCGGCGGCCGCGCTCCGCTCGAGTCCCTTCACCTTCCACCCGCGGGAGCGAAGCGCGTTGAGCATGATCCCCGGCCCGCAGCCCACTTCGAGCGCTCTGCCGGGCGCGGATAAGCCGAGCACCCAAGATCCCACGCGCCAGCGGTAGGCGGT
>JACRDR010000270.1 GCA_016212845.1 Elusimicrobiota bacterium | reverse complement strand
CGTTCACATAGCTATCGCTATGCTCGCTCCTCGTTCCTCGGCTCGCCTCCATTCCCGTACGGCCGAAGGGCCATAGGGTTTATCAGCACCCTGCTAGCGTTCCGCCGCCCAGCGAGCCGCTTCGAGCGTGAGCTCCCGGTCCCACGCTTCCAGGATCGCCCGGCGCATGTTGTTCCGGTAGCCCTCGGCATTCTGTCCTTTCGACTCGGCCTCGCGCATGGGCTTGGCGAGGCGCTCGAGCTCGAACTTCGCGGAGAGGCGCCTGTCACCGTCCGGCTTCGAAAGTCTTCCGGCGATGAGCGCCTGGCGTCCCGCGAGGTCGTCGGCCTCGGTGAAGTACGACCAGCGGCGGCGCGTCGGCTGCCACTGCATCCTGCGCCACTTGTCGGCCGCGACGTTGTTGACCACCATGAGCGTGTCCCCGGTGGAGAGGTCGCGGAAGCCGTAAACCCGGGCCCACGCCTCCGTAACCCCGTCGCCCGCCTCGGGAAGCCGGTCGCCGTAGCTCGCTCCGTCGGCCGCATACCACTTGAACCGCGCGCCGCGCCTGGCCTTGTCCTGCTCGTCGAAATCCCGGATCTCGGGCTCCGCCACGCCCGCCGAGCGGGCGTCCGGCAGCGAGAGCTCGCTCCACTCTTTCGCGCGCGCCTCGAAGCGTCCCTTGAGGTGGCCGATCGCGAGGTCGACGCCGTACGGCGCGCCCTCGGCCTGCATCCGGCTCAGGAGCGGCTCGAGGCGGTCGGAGCCGGGGAACGGGGCGTTCGGGTCGCGGACCTCCGCCTCGGCCGGCGCGGCGGGGGCGGCCGGAGGTTCGACGGGCGGCGCGGGGGTCGGCTCGGACTTCTTCGAGCAGGCGGCGGCGAGCAGTAGGGCGGCCAGGAAGCGTCGCACCCGCCTAGTTTAGCCCCGGGGCGGGCCGGGCGTCGAGGCCAAGGGGTCGACGGCTCGGGGAGTCCCGTATTTGGTATCCTGGGCCCATGTCATTTATCCTCTTGGCTGTGATGGCGACGGTGGCGGTGGCGATGCTGCGCAAGGACGAGTGGTCGGGCGGCAAGACCATCGACGCCGACGCGCTGCGCTCCATCGTGCTGAAGTTCGGCGTGCTTTTCCTGGTGATCGGCGCGATCGTGGGGGTGGCCGTTCGCTCGGTCGTCATCGTGCCCGCCGGACACCGCGGCGTCGTGTTCAACACGATCTCCGGCGTGCGCGCCGTCCCTCTCGGCGAAGGCATCAATTTCGTGCTGCCGATCGTCGAGCAGGTCACCTTCATGGACATCCGGGTCCAGAAGGATACCTACGACGCCTCCGCCGCCTCGAAGGACATGCAGGTCGTCCACACGAAGGTCGCGCTCAACTTCCATCCGAGCCCTGACTCGATCCCGAAGATCTATCAGGGCGTCGGCATCGACTTTTCCGAGCGGCTGATCCACCCGGCCGTCCAGGAGGCCGTGAAAGCCACGACCGCCCGCTTCACCGCCGAGGAGCTCATCGCCCGGCGGGAAGAGGTCAAGACGGAGATCAAGACCCTCGTCGAGAAGCAGGTGCATCCCTACGGCATCCTCGTCGATGAAGTCTACATCACCGACTTCGACTTCTCCCATGCTTTCGCCGAGTCGATCGAGACGAAGCAGATCGCCGAGCAGCAGGCCTTGAAGGCCAAGCGCGACCTCGACCGCATCAAGATCGAGGCCGACCAGAAGATCGCCAGCGCTCGCGCGGAAGCGGAATCCCTGCGCATGCAGAAGGAAGCGATCACGCCGCAGCTCATCGAGCTGCGGAAGGTCGAGATGCAGAAGCTCGCGATCGACAAGTGGGATGGGAAGCTCCCGACCATCATGATGAGCGGCCAAGGCGGCGCCACGCCCCTCCTCGATTTGCGCAACCTCTCGACGCACTAAGGAGCCCCCGACCATGAGCACCGTTTCCGGTACCGTCATCTTCACCATGAAGGAAGTCAGCCGCTTTCATGGGAAAAAGCAGGTTCTCAAAGACATATTCCTCGGCTTCTACTACGGCGCGAAGATCGGCGTCCTCGGCCTCAACGGCGCGGGCAAGTCGACCTTGCTGCGCATCATGGCCGGCGTCGACAAGGACTTCAAGGGCGAGGTGCTCCTCTCGAAGGGCTGGACGATCGGCATGCTCGAGCAGGAGCCCCAGCTCGACAAGACGAAGACCGTCCGCGGCGTCGTCGAGGAAGGCGCGGCCGAGACGGTGAAGCTGCTCGCCGATTTCAACGACGTCTCCGAGAAGCTGGGCGACCCCAACCTCACGCCAGAAAACATGGAGAAGCTGCTCGACAAGCAGGGCAAGCTCCAGGAGAAGTTCGACGCCGCCGGGGCCTGGGAGCTCGAAAGCAAGCTCGAGGTCGCGATGGACGCGCTCCGCTGTCCGCCGCCCGACACCCCGATCGCCAATCTCTCCGGCGGCGAGCGCCGCCGCGTGGCCCTCTGCCGCCTGCTCGTCCAGGAGCCCGATATCCTGCTCCTCGACGAGCCCACGAACCATCTGGACGCGGAAAGCGTGCACTGGCTCGAGCAGCACCTCCGCCAGTACAAGGGCACGATCGTCGCCGTCACCCACGACCGGTACTTCCTCGACAACGTCGCCGAGTGGATCCTCGAGCTCGACCGCGGCGAGGGCATCCCGTGGAAGGGCAACTAGTCCTCGTGGCTCGAGCAGAAGCAGAAGCGGCTCGCGCTCGAGCAGAAGCAGGAGGACCAGCGCCAGAAGACGCTGGCCCGCGAGCTCGAGTGGATCCGCATGAGCCCCAAGGCCAGGCAGTCGAAGGGCAAGGCTCGCATCACGGCTTACGAGCAGATGCTGAGCGAGGAGCACGAGAAGCAGCAGCAGGACCTCGAGATCTTCATCCCGCCGGGCCCGCACCTGGGCGGCCTCGTCGTCGAGGCGAAGGGGATCTCCAAGTCCTTCGGCGACAAGCTCCTTTTCGAGAACTTCGACTTCAAGCTGCCCCCGGGCGGCATCGTCGGCGTCATCGGCGCCAACGGCGCGGGCAAGACGACCTTGTTCCGCATGATCATGGGCAAGGAAAAGCCGGACGCGGGCGAGCTCCGGATCGGCGAGAGCGTGAAGCTCGGCTACGTCGACCAGGACCGGGACGTCTTGGACTCCGAGAAAACCGTCTGGGAGCAGATCTCCGGCGGCTCGGAGCAGGTCCAGCTCGGCAAGCGCGCCATCCCGTCGCGCGCCTACGTCGGCCGCTTCAACTTCCTCGGCCCCGACCAGCAGAAGAAGGTCGGCCAGCTCTCCGGCGGCGAGCGCAACCGCGTGCACTTGGCGCAGATGCTCAAGACCGGCGCGAACGTGCTGCTCCTCGACGAGCCTTCCAACGACCTGGACGTCAACACGCTCCGGGCGCTGGAGGAGGCGCTCGAGAATTTCGCGGGCTGCGCGGTGGTCATCTCGCACGACCGCTGGTTCCTCGACCGCATCGCGACGCACATGATCGCCTTCGAGGGCGACAGCCGCGTGGTGTACTTCGAGGGAAACTACTCGGACTACGAGGCGGACCGCGTCCGCCGCCTGGGCGAGGAAGCCGCGAAGCCGCACCGCATCCACTACAAAAAGCTGACGCGCAGCTGAGTTACTTAAGCCTGGGGTCTGACCCCAGGCTTAAGTTATTTGAGCGGCTTTAGGTAGGCGCTGAAAAGCGACCGGATTTTGTCGATCTGCCGGTCCCGCAGCTGCCGGCCGACCAGCATCGCGAAGCAGTCGAGGTGGCTGATCGCGTTCAGCACGCCGTCGGC
This sequence comes from Elusimicrobiota bacterium, assembly GCA_016212845.1. Classification (GTDB taxonomy): domain Bacteria; phylum Elusimicrobiota; class Elusimicrobia; order UBA1565; family JACRDR01; genus JACRDR01. The sequence continues at coordinate 5,214 of JACRDR010000270.1, read as the reverse complement.
GATGCCCAGCCCCTGCAGCCGCCGGCAGAAGGCCTGATTCACGTCCTGGATCGCGTCCGAGCTTTCGCCCAGCTTCCCGAAATTCCAGTCCGGCGTGCCGCCCGCCACGGCCACGAAGTGCTGGCCCAGCAGGTACGTCGACAGACTCCGATAAAACGTCTCCAGGCCCGAGGCGAAGGGCATGTGCGTGAGCAGCATCGGGCGCAGGCGGTCGAGGATCGGGCAGCCGCCCCCGGCCATGTAGATGCCCATGAGAGAGGTCAGCGCGTCGGCCACGCTCGCGATCTTGCGCACGTGGCGCTGGCCGCTGGTGACCTGCACCTCGACCTTGCTGAATGAGACCGAGTCCTTGAACCGCGCGACGACGCCGGTGAGCTTGGCGGCTACGGGGCAAAGCGGGTTGTCCTTGGCGTTGAGCGGGCAGTTGGGGCACTGCCGGTACTCGAGCCGGGTCCACTCCGGGGCGGGGTCGGGGTCCTTCTCGATCACCGCAAGCGTGTCGGGATCGAGCTTGACGTCCATCTGCGCCTTCGACTTGTCGGGGAACTTGAACTTGTACGAGAAGACGAGAGGCTCGGCATTCGGGGCGGCCATGCCCTTCCTATATAAGGCCGCCTCCGTCTTTTGTCAACCGTCGGAGCCGGCGTCTTCGGGGAGGGTCTTGGGGTCCACGCCCTGCTTCCAGATGCGCTCGAACTCGGCCTGGAACTCGGAGACGATCCCGGCTTCGGGCACGAAGCTCGCGTTCTCGAAGTTGTTGTGCTCGGCGTTGTTGGTCCAGTTAAACGACCCGGTCTCGAGCAGCTTCCGGTCGAAGATCGCGAACTTGTCGTGCATGACGCCTTGCTTGCCGTCCCGCCCGCGGCTGACCCGCACGTCGAAGCCGTGGTCCCGGAAGAACTTGGCCACCGGCGAGCGCTGGGCCTGCGCGAAGTCCAGCACGATCCGGATCTTCTTTCCGGCGTTCTTGCGCTCGAGCAGGGCGTCGCCCAGGCTTTGCTCGAAGAAGCTGAACATCGCCACGTCGATCGAGCTCTCGGAGGCGGCGATCGCCTTCGTGACCCACGCGACCGAGCCCCCGTTGGGGGAGAACACCGCGTGAGGGAAGAGGTTCCCGTTGAAGGCGACCGTCGGCGACGGATCGAACGGCGGGGGCCCCGGGAGCGTCGGGAGGGGCGCCGGACCGCCGGGCTCGTTGGCGTTCTTCCAGGCCCATTCGTAGTAGGAGTAATAGAGCCCGATTCGCGCCCCGTCTCCGGTGAAGAGCGCGTTCTCGAAGTTTTTCGTCTCGGCGGCGTTGGTCCAGTTGTAGGAGCCGTACTCGAGCATCTTGCCGTCGAAGATCGCGAACTTATTGTGGTTCGTCCCGTACTGGTCGAGGCCGCGCTGGACGCGGACCTTGAACCGGGAGTCGCCGAGCAGCGCGACGAGTTGGGGCGAGGCCGGGCGGTCGTACGGGTAGGCGTGGCTCGAGTCGACCAGCACCCGCACCTGCACCGGCGGCTTGCGGGCGACCGCGCGCTGGAGCGCCTGCCAGACCTCCTCCTGATTGAGCTCGTAGAGCATCAGGTCCAGGCTCGCCTCGGTCTTGTCGATGGCCGAAACCAGCTGGGCCGTCATGGAGTCCCGTCCCGGGAAGGCGGCGGCCGGGAAGTCGGCGCCGTTGAACCGGACGGTTCCGGCGCCTCTCCGCGGCGCGGCGAGGGAGACCGAGCCCGCGCCTTCCGAGCGGTCGTAGAACCGGGAAAGACCCGCCGCGTCCGTCGTCTTGGGCGCGTAGGTCTCGACGGGGCGTCCGCTCCAGACGGCGGCGTCGGGGGCGGCGAGGGCGGTGCCGGCGAGCCACAAGAGAAGTAGGACCATCGGGCACGAGGGTATGCCGGTTGGACCCATTAGCCCAGGTCCTAGGGACCAGTATTGAAATGGGTCGAAAGGCCCAGATTGTGCGCATGGCCGCTGTGGGCGCGATGGTCCCATGCCGGGGTAGGTCCAAAAACCGATTTCCCTGGGCCCTTTGAGCCCCGGATCATGGATGGCGGGTCTTGATACGATCGTACCCATGAAAATCTTCTCCGCCGCTCTGGCCGCCGCGCTGGTGATCGTCTCCCCCGGCTTCGAGGCGCATCGCGCCTTCGCCCAGATGGTCGAGGCTCCCGTCGCCCCGCGCGTGCTCACCGCGCCGGTCTCCGTCGGAGCGGTGCTCGGCGTCCAGCCGGCGATGCCGGTCGGCGGCGTCCAGCTGGCGCTTCCCACGATCGCCGTCACGCCGGTCACGACGGTCGCGAAGCCGGTGCTCCTGGCGCGCAGCGTCGCCTCCGCCAGCGCGCTCGCCGCGGCGCCCATCGCCGCGCGAACCACGCAGATTTCCAAGCTCGCCAACGCCGCGGGCCCCGTGAATCAGGCCGGCGGCGAGTCGGCTCAGGGCTTCGGCGCGAGCGTCTTCAACGCGCTGCTCGGCCTCGACGCCCGCGGCTTGGCAAGCGCCGCCCTGCCCGCGGCCGAGGAAGTCCCGGCCCGCCCCTCCGGCCTCACCCGCTCCGTCCCCGCTCCCGGCGTCGAGGCGCAGGAGTATCAAGCCGCCCGCAAGGAGCTCTCGGCGATCTCCTCCGCGTTCGGCCTGGCGTTCTCGCTGCCCGTCGCCGGCCCCAAGCTCGCCGCGTCCCTATTAGAGGAAGCGGCGACCAAGAAGGTCGTCTTCTCCGATTTCGACGATACGCTCGATAAGTTCAACTCCCAGGCCTCTCCGGAGACCGTCGCCGCGATCGTTCGCGTGCTCAAGGCCGGCAAGACCGTGGTCGTCATCACCGACCGCCCGGACGAGAAGAAGCCGGGCGCGAAGGGCATGACGATCCTCGAGTCGCTCGAGTCGATCCCGGCGGCCGACCGCGCCGGCCTCTACGTCGCCTCGAACAAGGGCGCGCGGGTGCTGCGCTACGGCGCGGACGGCAATGCTTCGCTCGTGGCGGAGGAAGAGGGGATCTCCGGCAACAACGCCGTGAAGATGGCCGAGGCCGTCGCCGAGGTCAAGAAGGCTCTTGCCTCCCTCAAGGCCGAGCAGCACGACGGCTCGCAGGGCATCGACGCCGAGAGCATGGGCAAGTACGGCTACGCGATGATGCTCAAGATCGGCTCCAAGGAAGAGGCCGTCCGGGCCGTGGCCGACGCTTTCCAAAAGGAGATGGCCCGCCTCGGCCTGCCTTACGAGGCCGAGCCTCGCTTCGCGAAGAATCCCGCGAACCCGCCGTACATCAGCATCACTTTCGCCAAGATCGACAAATCCGTCGCCGTGAAGCGCGTCAGCGGCCTGTTGGGCATCGGCGCCTCCGAGGCCGTGGTCGTGGGCGACAGCATGTTCGCTCCGAAGAACCGCGACACGGGCAAGCCGGCGGCCGAGGTGGCCGAGGCCAAGGCGCGCGGCGAGGCCCTGAGCGGCCAGCCCGTGCAGACGATCGGCAACGGCACCGACCGCGACATGGAAAAGGGGCTGCCCGGCGCGCTCACGCTGAGCGTCGGCGCGACCGCCGACCCGGCGATGTCGAACGCCTTCGTCATGCCCGGCAAGGGCCCGGACGTCACGCGCCGGATCCTCGACGCGGTCGCGTCCCGCTCGGTAAAGCCGGCTCCGGAGGTCTCCACCGACATCCCCGCCAAGTTCGGCATCCCGCTGGCGATCGCCCTCATCGGCGCGGCCGCGGCGAGCTACTGGGCGCTGTTCTCCGCCATCGAAGCGGTGATCTCGTCCGGCTGGCAGCAGATGGTGCCGCACGCGCCGTGGGGCTGGGAAGGCCTCTTCCCGATGGGCATGAGCCTCGTCCTCGGCTCGCTGATGGTCGTCAACCGCGACCTGCCCGACCCGAACGAGATGTACGCGCAGGCCCTCAAGGCCGCACGAGAGCGCTCGGGCGTAGCCGACCTCCGCGTGCTGCACGTCAACGGCAGCCTCCCGGTCCAGGACCAGATGGTCTGGAGCTTCACCTTCGCGCTCCCCGGCGGCGACGGCAAGTTCGCGGATCAGGTGGTCGTCGACATCGACCGAGGCATGTTCTCCGACCGCGGTCCCTACGGCACGCGCGCCATGCTTTATCGCAACGCGCCGGTGACCGAAGAGGCGATCCCGTTCTCGTCCGATCCGTACCTCTTTTCCCGCGGCGTGAAAGTCACGCCCGCGGCCGCGCTCACCGAAGCCGTCCGACGGGCCGGCTACGCGCCGGGCGGCTGGAGCGTCCAACTCCGCGTCGGCGAGGAAGCCGAGTCCGGCGACAAGGACTTCTGGTATCACTTCTACGGCGCCGACCGGCACGTCGCGATCAACGCCCGCACCGGCGAGTTCCGCGGCGTCCAGATGCCTTCCAAGATCCAAGACGACGGCACCGGCTGGTGGCCCCGCCTGAAGAAGGCGGTCGGCGACTGGGCGCACCCGAAGCTCGCGAATTGGATGGGCCGCCCCCAGGCCGAGCCCTCTGTCACCGACGAGCAGGTCCGCGCGGCCGCCCGCTCCACCGTCTCCCAGAAGGGCGGCATCTGGTCGGCGACCGAGTACAACATGGCCTACTACTTCGGCGAGCAGCACCTCCGCGAGAAGGGCGCCACCGAAGCCCAACTCGCGCTCTACAAGAAGCTGTGCGACGAGGCGCCGGTGATCAACGGGCGCTTCAACCCCTGGTCGGGCGACTAGCGCGGCTCTTCCTTAAGCCGGATTCCTCGCCCGGGTCCCGGATTCGGCGGGATTGACACCGGGATAAGGCCCCCCTATCCTAGTGGGGCTCGTGCTGCGATTCTTGCGCTCCGGACTGCAGGTCCGCTTCATTGTGACCATGGTGACGCTCGCCGTGGTCCCGTCGCTGTTTATGGGCTTTTTGCTCATGCGGATCAGCCAGCGGGGCATTCAGCTCTCGGTCCTGGAGCTCCACACCAAGCTGGCGGAGAAGCTTTCCGAGCGCGTGCAGGGCGACCTCCGCACCCTCGACGACAAGCTCCGGTTCACCCTCAACGCGGTCCAGAAGTCCAACATGAGCTGGACCGACAAGCAGGATCTGCTTCGCAGCCTGATCGACGCCCACACCGACATCCAAGAGATCTCGGTCGTGAAGGGCAACGGCATGGAGCTCCTGAAGGTCTACAACCCGGTCCTGACCGAGAGCCCAGCGCTGCTCTCCCGCGCCGACGACCCCGGCTTCCAGGAGTTCGTGAAGACGCAGAGCCGCACCGTCCGGG
>JACRDR010000269.1 GCA_016212845.1 Elusimicrobiota bacterium | reverse complement strand
GCCGAGCGTTACGCTACGGCGAAGTTATGCAAAAACAGGTGCGACGCACCGTCAAAAGCGCCAGCCGAGCGACATCCGGTAGATGTCGCCGAGCGCGTCGACCGGCGCGAAGCCGTAGTCGACCGACAGCCGCGCGATCTGAAAGCCCAGACCGGTGGTCAGCCCCGCCAGCACCGACTGGTCGTAGCTCCCGGTGGTCGCGTAGCCCACCCGCCAGGAGAGCCTCGTTCCCGTGTCCCGCGAGTGACGCGAGTACTCGAAGCCCAAGCCCGCCGAGGTCCGGCCGTAGTACGGCAGGTGGATCTCGAGCGCCGGCAGGAAGCGATGATGCTCTTCGTGGCGCGCGTCGTAGGCGCACCCGAGGGACAGTTCCGCCGGAAGGCGGGCCTCCGCGTTCGTGAACTTGATCTTCGAGCCGAGGTTGCGCGCGGCCGAGCTGAAGCTCAGGCCCCGCAAGAACTCCGGGCGCCACAGGAATCCCAGGTCGGCGGCGAACGCGGTCGCGCGCACGGTGTGGTAGCGCTGGTAGATCGCCTTGCCCGCGATGCCGAAGGACAGCCCGGAGCTCCAGGGGTCGTCCGACACGCTCCGGGCCTCGACCGTGCCCGGCATCGCCCAGGTGCGGTCGGCGTCCCAGCGGTTGGAAAGCTCGCCGCCGCGGGTCAGCTCGCGCGCCCAGCCGAAGGAGAACGCCTCGCTGTGGGGCCTAAAGGAGCCGAGGACCGTTCCCGTCTTGTCGACGACGGGGAGCGAGTCTTCCTGAAAGATGGTCGCGGAGAAGCCGAGATCGCCGCCCGCCCAGCGCGCGGGCGCCGCGAAAGCGTAAAAATCGTACGACATCAGGCGCAGGTACTGCGTTCGCGTATAGGAGAACTCGGGGCGCTCGAGGGCGGTCAGGCCCGCCGGGTTCCACCACATCGCGTCCGGGCCCTCGGCCACCGGACCGTACGCCTCGGCCATGCCGAGCGCCCGGGCTCCGGGGCGGAGCGAAAGAAACTCGGCCGCGTTCACGCCCGCGCCGCCGGTGAACGCGGAGGCGTTCGAGGCCGCGAGCAGAAGCGCGAGAAGGACCGGCATCAACGGACCACGACCACGCGCCGCGTCGTCTTGGTCCCGCCGCCGTTGAACAGCACGAGGTAGGTGCCGCTGCCGACGGAGCGTCCGGCCTCGTTGAGGCCGTTCCACGTCAGCACGCCCGCGCCGTTCGCGACGCCTTTCCAGACCTTCTGCCCGCGGAGGGTGAAGATCGTCGCCTCGCAGGCGGGCGGAAGGCGGTCGAACGTCACCGCGGGCGTGTCGAACGCCGCGTCGCCGGAGCCCGGCTTCCACGGGATCGGGTAGACGCGGACGTCGACGAGCGTGGTCGCGGCGAGCGCGGCGGCGGCGAGGAGCGCGCGAAGGAGCGTCATCAGAACCGGTATCCTAACGAAAGTCGGAGCACGTTCTCCAGCTCCGCCATCGGCTGGAAGCCGACGTCGGCGGTGAACCGGTTCACGCGGAAGCCCACGCCGACCGTCGCGCCCGCCATCGCGCTCAAGTACGGCGCCGCCACCGTCTTGTAGCCGCCGCGGAAGTAGACCTCGGTGTTCGCGCCCGCCTGCAAGGCGTACTCGGCGCCGAGCTTCGCGAAGATGTCGCCGAACACCGGGATCTCGAGCTCCGCGCACGGCGTCACGCGGTGGCCTTCCCAGCGGACGTCGTACGCGACGCCGAACGCCCCTTCCATCGGCAGCGCGCCGCGGTCGGCGACGAAGACCGGCCGGGTGCCGAGGTTGCGGAAGGTCATCGAGAGGGTCATCTCCGGGAGCTGCACCGGCACGAACTGAGCGCCGCCGTCGAGGGCGAACGCCGACGCGTGCCGGGTGCGGATCGTCTCGTTGACCACCTTGAAGGCGACGCCGAAGCGGAGCGCGCCCTGCCAAAGAGCGTCCTCGTCGTGGAGCGGGCGCGGCGTGTACGGCATGTCGTAGGTGTCCTGAAAAAACTCTCGGTCGCGCGAGGGCAGATCGGAGTCCTTCCAGAAGTTCCGGGCGTAGGCGATCGAGAACGCCTCGCTGTGAGGGGAGAACTTGCCCACGTCGACGTTCGAGGCGGTGCGGGCGTCGAGCGAATCCATCGTCCACATCGTCAGCGACGCGCCGAGGGTGCCCCGGAGGAAGTCGACCGGGTGCGAGTACGACAGGAAGTCGTGCCGGAAAAACTTATTAAGCTCGGAGTGGGCGTACGAGACCTCGGGGCGGTCGGAAACGGCGAGGCCCGCCGGATTCCAGTACATGGAATCCGGCCCCCGAACCACCGGCCCGCCCACGTCGCCCATGCCCAGAGCCCGACCGCCCGCGCCGACCGTGAGGAACTCCGCCGTGTTCCCCGCCACGTTCGTCGACACCGCGCCGGCCGGGCCCGCGAGCAGGGCCGCCGTGACGGCCGCCCCATACGCGAACCCTTTCCGTCCCATCTCTATCTTGTGATGACCACCCGGCGGAGCAGTCTCTGCCCGCCCGCGACGATGTGCGCCAGATAGACGCCCGAGGCGGCCGTCTGCCCCTTTCGGGTGCGGCCGTCCCAGCGCAGGAGTCCCGACCCGTCGGCCGTGCCCTCCCAAACGAGCTCTCCGCGGAGCGTGTACACGCGCACCTCGGCGGAGGGCGGCATGTTCGCGAAGGTGACGCCGGGCGCGTCGAAGACGCCCCCGGTCCCCGGCTCCCACGGCACGGGGAAGATCTCCACCCCGCTCAGATCCGTCCCGGCGGCGACGAAAAACGGAGCGAACAGCGAAAAGTGGGGAAGGTCGGCCTCGACCGTGTTGTTGCCCAGGTCCACGCGCGAGGGGAGGATGTCCCAGACCTGCGGCCCCGCGTCGAACCAGCAGACGTGGAGATCGCGGGCGGAAAACCCGGCCGGGATCTGCGCGGGGTTGTACGTGAACCGCAGCGGCGTCGGGACCAAAGGCTGGATGCCGCCGTCGGTCGTGATGTCGACGGCGACGGTCGGCCCGAGCGCGAAGATCTTGCCTTGGTTGCTCTTCTGCGGCCCGAGGATATATTGGACGCTCGAGTCGACGCGCACCACGGCGCCCGCGGGCAGGGCGCCTTGGGGCACGGTCAGCGCGACGTTCGTGAGCTGAGGGTAGGTCGGCGTGAAGCTGATCACCGCGCCGGTCGACGTAATCGTGTTGCTCGAAAATATCGCGAGCGCGGTGTGAGTCGCGAAGGCGAAGTTGGTGTAATTGACGCGGCCGGTGACGCCGATGGCGCCGATGCGGAATAGGAAATCCGTATTGTGGCTCAGGCCGCCGACCCCGAGCCGGTTCGTCGAGGGGGTTCCGTCGGTCACGACCGCGAGCGGCGGGTTGAAATTGCCCGCGGCGGTGCCGGCCTCGAGCCGCCAGCCTTGCCGCGTGCAGGTCGAGCACGGCGAGATCGTCCACTGCACCGTCGCGCTCGAGAACGTGACCGAGACGTACTGCGGGTTGATCGGGGCGTGCGGCAGCGTCGCGCCCCCGATGGAGACCGCGTCGGTCAGCACGCCGGCGTGGTTGCGCGCGCGCAGCCGGAAGAAGATCTCGGTGTTGGAAGGGAGGCCGGTGATGCCGAGGTTCGAGCACGGAATGAAGCCTCCGCAGACGTTGAGCTGGATCGGGTCCGGGAAGCTCGCGTCGCCGTCCAGCTCGAGGAAATAGGTCGTGCCCGGGTTCGGGTTGCCCGCCTTTCCGAACGTGAGCGTCGCGCTGCTGGTCGTCGGGTCGCCGGCCTTGAACGCGAGGTTTTGGGGCGCCTGGGCCAGCGTCGCGACGGCCGTCAGGTCGGTCACCTTCGCCGCCGCGCTGGCGGGCGCGACCTTGAAGAAGTACGTCGTGTTCGGAGTCAGGCCCGAGAACGTCGCGAAGAGGTTGTACGTGGTCGAGGTGATGATCGCGCCCGAGAAGTCCCCGGTGACGGACGCGGTCGCCGAGTAAAGCGTGCCCGTCGCGTTGCCGCCCGAGCCCCAGTTCGCCCGGATGGAGACGTCGGTGACGTTCGTCGGCGCGGCCGGGGCCGGCACCACGAGGTTGGTGTCGGTGGTCGCGTTTTGGCCCGCGATCCCGGCGCCGTAGTTCAGGTTGCCCCGCGCGTTCAGCGCGGCGACTCGTACGCAGTAAGTCGTCGTCGGCTGCAGCCCGGGGATGTCGACGAAGCTCTGCGCCGAGTCGTTGACCACGACGATCTTCGTCGGCGTCCCGGTGCAGGCGGCGCCCGCGAACGCCTCGGCCTGGTATCCCTGGGCGAAGGCGGCGGGAGGCGGGGTGAAATTCGCCGTGATCGAGGTCGCGGTCTTTCCGAGCGTGACGCCGGAGACTTCCTGCGCGACGGTCGTCGTCGAGATCGAGGCGAACGAACCGGAGCCGTTGGGGTTCTCGCTTCGGACGCAGAGCGCCACGGTCTCGTTGGGGTTGAGGCCCGCCGCCGTGTACGACAGCGTCGCGTTATAGGCGACGGTCGTGATGACCGTCGTGCAGCCGAAGAGGTCCTTGGTGATCGCAAAGTTGGTCGCGAGGGTGTCCGCGCCCCACGTGATCTGGATCTGCTGCGCGCCCGCGGTCGCGGCGCCGGAGAGCGTGGAGGCGAAGCTGGGCGGAGCCGAGGCGGGGCTCGGGAACATGCTGAAGCGGGCGACGTGCGTCTCGTACTGGTTGGTCGTCTGCGAGGCGCGCTCCTGGATCGTCCAGAAATTTCCGATCACCTGAGAGTCGGCGACGGTGGCGCTGTAGTCGCCCCAGCGGTTCTTGCCGCCGACGAGCACGTTGTAGGTGGACTCTCCCGCCTTGTACAGGAGCGGCGTATCCATCGTGCACGTGGTGCCGCCGCGGTAGCAGCCCGTATAGTAGGCGCCGGCCAGCTGGCCGCTCCCGGAGCCGGAGAAGCCGATGCCGACGTTGTCGAACTCGTCGACCGAGATCGACGGAAACCAATAGAAGTTGCTTCCCACCGTGTCGCGGATGAGGCCGCCCTGCTGGAACGCGCCGCCCGTGCCGAAGGCGTACCACGCGATCTGCGTCTGGGTCTGGGGGCCGGCGCCCGTCGGATAGCCGACGGTGTGGGCCGCCCAGATGCGTCCGTTGCGGAGCACCGCGCTCACCATGCGGTCGTCGCCGGTCTCGATCCTCGCGACGCTGCCCAGCTGGGGCGCGGTGGGATAAGTCATCGTGGAGTTCGTCACGTCCACCTTGCCGAGCTCGGAGAAGGTCCCGCCGCTGGTCAGCTTGTAGACGTCGATCATGCGGGTCTTCGGCGAAGCGACCGTCTCCCAGCCGCTCTGCACGAAGAATATGTCATCGGCGCCGCCCGACCCGTCCAGCGCGACCGTCGGCAGGAGGATGTTGTTGCCTCCCGCCGTGTTCGCGGCGAATTCCGAGGGAGCGGGAGGGGCGAACGTGCCGTTTAGGGCGTTGGCCTTGTCGAATTGATAGTACAGGGTTCCGCAGTAGGGGCTGTCGGGCGTGGTCACGCCGCAGTTGCCCGAGACGGCGAACTTCGCGCCGGTGACCACGATCCACTGCGAGCCGATGCCGAGGCCGGGGTAGTCCATCCACCGCGTATCCGCGCCGTTGAAATCGGCGTGATAGCCCCACCAGCCGTCGGAGGGGTTCGAGCTCTTGCTGACCGCCAGCATGATCTGGTTGGACGAGTGCGCCGGGCCGGCGAGACAGGTGAAGATGAATCGCCCGCTGGTGCCCGCGCGGCGGTCGAAGAAGATCTTCACGTCGAACGCGAAGCCGCTGGTGAAGTCGGTGATGAACGTGCCGCCCGACGTCAGGTTCCACCAGCTGTCGAGCGTGCGGCGCGAGTTCGCGATCTCGACGCCGGAGCGGTTCAAATAGCGGATCTCGGTGTTCGTCACGACCACGATCTGGTCGATGCCGACGGCGCCCATCGTGTCGGGCGGGTAGAACTGCTGGCTTCCGGGGATCGCCTGGTTGTACTCGAGGCCGATGAAAGCGTCGCGAGCGGCCGGAGCCTGCGGTCCGAGGGGGAATTGCGGCTCCGTCACGGCCAGGACGCCGCGCCGGGACCTGCCCGGCGTGCTCCGCGGCTTGCGGAACTCGACCTCGGGGTAGAAGCGCGGCCCGTTGGGATCGCGGTCTTGGAATTCCTCGAACTCGCGAAGCTCTTCCTCCGCCTCCTCTTCCTCCTCGGTCTGGGCGCGAACCGAAGCCGGCTGGAGCAGGAGGGGAATGAGGAGGAGCAGCGAGAGCTCGGCAAAGCGATTCATTAGGGAAGAGAGAGAAGTGTAGCGCACGGGGCCCGCGTGTTGCAACTATGCCAGGAACTTATTGCGCTTTTTTTGCGGTTAGGGCCTTCCCCGGCTTGCAGGAGGGGCCCGAATTTTCTAATTTAGACCCCCATGACGTTGGCTGTTTTCGGATTTTTGGCCGTTATTTTCGCGCTTTTGCTGCTGTTTCAGCGCACGCTATATGGAAGCGCGATGTGCCTCCTGCTCGTCCTCCTCCAGGTGGCGGGCATGTTCTTCGCCATGGGGGCCCAGCTCCTCGGTCTCATGCAGGTGCTGATCTATGCGGGCGCGATCATGGTCCTCATCGTCGTCGCCGTGATGGCCGCCCCTCCCAAGCTGCACCAGCTCTGGGCCGGCTACGAGGCGCCGCCGCTGACCGCCGCCCTCGTCCTCCTGATGCTCGGCGCCGAGCTCACGCTGGTCCTGATGGGCCCGGGCGCGATCCCGCTGCCGCCGGGAGAGCCCGCCGTCGCCGCCGCCCGGCTCGAGCGCGACATGGCCGCCCTCCTTTTCGGGAAAGGCGCGCTCGTAACCGAGATCGTCGGCCTGCTGGTGCTCGTCGCCGCGCTCGCCGTGACGCCCGGCTCGGAGAAAGGGCGCGCATGACTCCCGACCGGATCGTCTGGGCGGTCTCGATCGCTCTGTTTCTTTGCGGCTTCGCGGCGCTCATCCTCCGCCGGCAGCTCCTCGCGATGCTCCTCGGCCTCGAGCTGATGCTCAACGCCGCCAACCTCAATCTCGCGTACTTCGGCCGCCAGTGGTGCGACCCCGGCGGCTGGGCGTCGGTGCTGTGGGTGCTCGCGGCGGCCGCCGCCGAGGTCGTCGTGGGCTTGACGCTGATCCTCGCGCTGAGCCGGAGCAAGGAGACCGACACCGAGTCGCTCCAGGAGCTCGAGGGATGAGCCCGGCGCTCGTCATCCTCGGCGCGCCGCTCGCGGCGCAGCACCTCGGATTCTTCGTCATCAACCGCGTGAAGCCATCCGCCGCGCACTGGCCGATCCTCGCGGCCTGCGCGGCGGCGGCCGTCGCGGCGTGGACGCTCGCCGCGCGCTTCCTGCACGGAGCGCCGGCGATCGACGAGGGGCTCGGGACGTGGATGACGGCCGGCAGCCTTTCCGTCGAGTTCGGCCTGCGCGTCGACGGACTCAACGCGGCGGTGCTCGCGATGGTCACCCTTGTCGGCGGGCTGATCCACGCCTACGCCGTCGGCTACATGCGCGAGGACAAGGGCTTTTCCCGCTTCTTCCTCTACTTCCACCTCTTCCTGTTCTCGATGCTCGGGCTGCTGCTTTCGAACAACTACCTCCAGCTCTACCTCTTCTGGGAGGGCGTCGGCCTCGCCTCGTATCTCCTGATCGGCTTCTGGTACGACCGGGAGTCCGCGCGGCGCGCCGCGCTCAAGGCGTTCGTGGTCAACCGCGTGGGCGACGCGTGCTTCCTCTTCGCGCTGTTCTTGATGGCCAAGCACGCCGGCACGTTCCGGTTCGTCGACCTGTTCGCGAAGCTCGACTCGATTCCCGCCGACGCGCTGCCGTGGATCGCGGGGCTGCTTTTCCTCGGAGCTTCGGCGAAATCGGCGCAGTTTCCGCTCTACATCTGGCTCCCGGACGCGATGGAGGGACCGACGCCGACCTCCGCGCTCATGCACGCCGCGACGATGGTCACCGCGGGCGTGTTCCTGATGGCCCGCTCCTGGCCGCTCCTCGAGCGCTGCCCCGGCGTGCTGAACTGGATCGCGGCGACCGGCGCGCTGACCGCGGTGGGCGCGGCGGCGCTCGCCTTCACCAAGAAGGACTTGAAGCGCATCCTCGCCTACTCGACCGTCAGCCACCTCGGCCTCATGATGCTCGCGATCGGGTGCGGCAACGTGTACGCGGCGGTGTGCCACCTCATCACCCACGGCTTCTTCAAGGCCGCGCTCTTCTTGTGCGCGGGCAACGTCCTGCACGCGCTCCACAAGTCGACCGCGACCGTCGACGAGGCGGGGGGGCTGGCGGGGGAGCTTCCG
>JACRDR010000028.1 GCA_016212845.1 Elusimicrobiota bacterium | reverse complement strand
GATCCCGCCAAGGGCGCGTACTGGGTCGCCGAGAGCGCCGCAAAGGTCGTCGGCTGCCTCATGACGATCCCCGAGTGGAGCGACTGGCGGAACCTCGACGTCTGGTGGATCCACTCGGTCTACGTGCTGCCCGCGCACCGGAAGGCGGGCGTCTACAAGGCGATGTACGCCGCGCTCAAGGAGCGGGTGGAGAAGTCCGAGAACCTGGGCGGCCTGCGGCTCTACGTCGACCAGCGGAACGCCGTCGCCTGCGCCGCCTACGAGAAACTGGGGATGACCCGCGACCACTACTGGCTCTACGAGTGGTTGAAGCGGGCCCCCGGCAATTGATAGCTTCCAGTCATGGCCGAATCGCGACCCCTCCGCATTCTCCTCATCGATAACGAACCCAACACCCAGGAGCTTCTCAAGCGCGACCTGGAATCCCTGGGGCACGCCGTCACCCTCGCCGAGGACGGCGCCTCCGGCGTCGAGTTCGCGAAGATGGACCCGGCGCCGGAACTGCTCGTGCTCGATCTGATGATGGACCCGAAGGGAACGGAGCTCGTTCTCGAGGAGATCGCCCTCGATCCGCGGACCGCGAACGTTCCCGCGGTCGTCCTCAGCGTACAGCGCTACGCCACGCTGCGACGGCGCGTGGGCGAGAAACCGCGCATCACGCTCTATAAGCCGTTCCGCCTGCCCGAGCTGCAGAACGCCGTCGCGCAGGCGCTCGCGCTCGCCCCGAAGGCCTAAGCGGTCGCGCCGAGCGTCTCGGCGTGCTGGCTCAGGTCCAGCCCCGCCTCTTCCTGGTCGGGCCGCACGCGGATGCGGATCACCGCGTCGGGCACGGGGTAGAGAAGATACGAGCCGCCGAAGCTGAACACCCCGACGACGACCAGCGCCGCCATGTGGCGCAAGAACACCGTCGGGTCGCCGTAGATCAGCCCCACCTTGTCGGCGAACACGCCGGTCGCGATCATGCCGACCATGCCGCCCACGCCGTGGCACGGGAACACGTCGAGCGTGTCGTCGAGGCGCGTCCGCGACTTCCAGCCCGTCGCGAGGTTCGAGACCAGGCTCGCGATCGTGCCGATGAAGATGCTGTGGCCGACGGTGACGTAGCCCGCCGCGGGGGTCACCGCGACCAAGCCGACGACGGCGCCGACCGCGCCGCCGAGCGCCGACGGGCGGCGGCCGCGGACCGCGTCGAAAAACAGCCACGACAGCATCGCGGCGGCCGACGCCGTGTTCGTCGTGAGGAACGCCTGGACCGCGGTCGCGTTCGCCGACAGCGCCGAGCCCGCGTTGAAGCCGAACCACCCGAACCAAAGCATGCCGGTTCCGAGCAGCACGAACGGGATGTTCGCCGGCTGATGCCCCGAGCCGTGCGATTTCCGCCGGCCGAGGAAGATCGCGCCCGCCAGCGCGGCGAAGCCCGCCGACATGTGCACGACCGTGCCGCCCGCGAAATCGAGCACCCCCCACTTGTGCAGGAAGCCCTCGGGGTGCCACGTCCAGTGCGCCAGAGGGCAGTAGATGAAGACGGAGAACAGCGTGATGAACAGGATGTAGCTCGAGAACCTCACGCGCTCGGCGAAGGAGCCCGTGATGAGCGCCGGCGTGATGATCGCGAACTTCAGTTGGAAGAGCGCGAAAAGCGCCAGCGGGATCGTGGGCGCCAAGTCCGGATGCGTCGCGCCGCCCACGCCGCGGAACATGAGGAAGGTCCTCGGATCGCCGATGAGCCCGTGGATGGAGTCGCCGAAACAGAGACTGAAGCCGCAGACCACCCAGAACAGGCTGATCACGCCCATCGCGACGAAGCTCTGGAGCATCGTCGAGATCACGTTCTTGCGCTGGACCATGCCGGCGTAGAAGAACGACAGGCCGGGCGTCATGAGGAGGACGAGGGCGGTGGCGGTGAGCATCCAGGCCACGTCGCCGGAGTTCAGCGGTCCGCCGATCGGCACGGGCGTCGTCCCGGCATTGACGAGGCCCAACAGGCTGACTAGGGCGAGGACTCCCAGCGAAACGACCCACTCCGGCTTGTTCTTGCGCACTCGGCGGCCTCCGGTCCGAAAGAATGAGCTTACGACACGGCAAAAATAGCAGGAATTCCGTTTTTTTGCAATAGAGACGGGGTAAAGAAGCGCAAAACGGCGCTCTTCGACTGCGAAAATGGCCCGAGGCGGCTATTTAGGCGTGGCCGGGAGGCAGTTCGTCTTCGGGCGGGGCGAGGCCCATCAAGCGCCGGCGGGCGGCGGCGAGTTCCTTGGCGCGGTCGTGCACCCATTTCACCTTGAGCAGGCGACGGGGATCGATACGGATGCGGGCGACCCAGCCTAGGAGCATCTAGCCCAAGGTTATCCCCGAAAGAGGCGCCGATCAAGAAGATTTTCCGAATGCCGCTATCTCAATCCGCGGGCCTCGAACCGGCGGAACTGGAAGTCCGCGTTGTCCGCCCGGAGGCCGACCCGGCCCGGGTCGAGGATCGGCGGCCCCCCCACCGTCCCATCGTCGACCGCCTCGAGCACGATCCGGCCGGCGACTCGCAGCGTCAGCTTCACGCTGCCGTCGGGCTGGTTCACCGCGCTGGCGGAGACGCGCTGCCAG
>JACRDR010000268.1 GCA_016212845.1 Elusimicrobiota bacterium | reverse complement strand
GGTTCATCAACCGCGGCCTAGACGTACGGCCGCACTACGACTGGGTCCGCTCGGGGGTGCGGAGCGCTCGGTGGTTTCGTTCGCCGCTTAACGCGACGAGCCGAAGCGATAGGACGTGACGAAGTCGGGGCGGCGGAGCTTGATCTGATCCAGCTCCTCCAGGAACTTACCCGCGCCCAACGCCACGCAGCTCAAGGGATCGGCGGAGCGATGGACCGGAAGCTCGGTTTCCTGCCGGATCAAATCCGGCAGACCTCTGAGCAAGGTCCCTCCGCCCGCCAACACCATCCCTCGATCCACCAACTCCGCAGCCAAGTCCGCCGGAGTTTCCTCCAGGGTATTCTTGATCACGTCGAGGATGAGCTGCACGGGCTCCATGAGAGCCTGGCGCACTTCCTCCGAGGTGATCAGCACCGTTTTCGGCAAGCCGGTGGCCTGATCCCGGCCCTTCACTTCCATCGTCTTCTCCTCTTTCAGGGGGAAGACGGATCCGATCTGGATCTTCACGTCCTCGGCGGTCGTCTCGCCGATCAAAAGGTTGTACTTGCGGCGGAAGTGCTGCATGATCGCTTCGTCCATCTCGTCGCCGGCGATGTCGATGGACTTCGAGACGACCATGCCGCCGAGCGAGATGACCGCGACTTCCGTCGTGCCGCCGCCGATGTCCACGATCATGTTCGCGTGGGCCTCGGAGATCGGCATGTCGGCGCCGATGGCCGCGGCCATCGGCTCCTCGATGAGATACACCTCGCGCGCGCCGGCCTGCTCGGCCGACTCCTGCACCGCGCGGCGCTCCACTTCGGTGATGCCGGAGGGGATGCCGATGACGATGCGGGGGTGCAGGAGGCTCCGCCGGTTGTGCACCTTGCGGATGAAGTACTTGATCATCTCCTGCGTGACTTCGAAGTCGGCGATCACGCCGTTGCGCAGGGGCCGGACCGCGATGATGGACGCCGGCGTGCGGCCGAGCATCCGCTTGGCCTCGGCGCCGATCGCGAGGACCCGGCGGGTCTCACGATCGATGGCGACTACCGACGGTTCCCGAAGGACGATACCGTGGTTCTTCACGTAGACCAGGGTATTCGCGGTACCCAGGTCGATACCCATATCGTTCGAGAACAGGCTGAAGAGGTAGTCGAACATTAAGTTTTTTCCGTCGCTTGCGCGGCGGTTTCGCTTAGCCGACGAGGCGGATCAAACCGAGCTGCGCGTTGTCTCCAATGCGCCGTCCGGTCCTGACGATCTGCGTGTAGCCGCCCGGCCGGTTCTGATACCGGGGCGCGATCACCTCGAAGAGCTTGCGGTACACCTTCTTGTCTTGCAGCTCCTTGCGCACGTTGTCGTGCCGGCCCAACTTAGCCTGAGTGATCAGCTTCTCCGCGAAAGGCCGCAATTCCTTGGCCTTCTCGATCGTCGTCTCGATCCGCTCGTGCAGGAACAGGCTCGTCGCCAAGTTCCCGAGGAGCGCCCGCTTGTGCGAGCCGGTCCGTCCCAGCTTGCGTCCGCCCAAATGCTTGCTTGCCATTTAAAATACCTTATTTTTTGTTACGAAAAAATAACGACTTAGACGTGCATCCCCAAAGAAAGCCCCATGTCCTTGAGGCGATCCTTGATCTCGTCCAACGACTTTTTGCCGAAGTTCTTAACCGCCATGAGCTCTTCCGGCTTCTTGCTCACGAGATCGCGGATCGACTTGATCCGGGCGACCTTGAGGCAGTTCGAAGCGCGCGAGGAAAGCTCGATCATCTCGACGGGCTGGTTGAGGAGTTCGCGCAGCTTGGCATCGAGCGCCACGCCGCCCTCGGCTCCGCCTTCGGCCGAGCCGCCTTCCATGCCGGGCTGGGCGGCGTACTCGCCGCCCTCCACCGCGCCCTGCTCCTGGGCGAGCTCGCTCTCCGGGATGAAGATGTTGAGCGACTCGCGGAGCAGCTTCGCCGCCTTGATGAGGGCGTCCGCGGGAGTGATCGAGCCGTCCGTCCAGATCTCGAGGATCAGGCGGTCGTAGTCGGTGATCTGGCCGACGCGGGCGTTCTCGACGTCGTAGTGCACCTTCACGACGGGAGAGAACAGCGCGTCGACGGGGAGGAAGCCGGCGGGCCAGTGGGCCTGCGCGCGGAGTTCCTCGGCCGGGATGTAGCCGCGGCCCTTGGAGATCTCGAGCTCCATCTCCAGCTTGCCGCCCGCTTCCAGGTTCGCGATGACGAGATCGCCGTTGACGACCTCGACGTTCGAGTTCACCTGGACCATCTTCGCGGTGACCGGGCCTTCCTTCTTCGCGGACAAGTAGACCGTCTCGGGACCGTTGGAGAACATCTTGAACCGGAGCTTCTTGAGGTTCAGGAGGATGTTGATGACGTCCTCGCGGACGCCGGTGATCGTGCCGTACTCGTGGCGCGCGCCCTCGATGCGGACCGCGGTGACCGCGGCGCCTTCGAGCGACGACAGCAGCACGCGGCGGAACGAGTTGCCGATCGTGTGTCCGTAGCCCCGCTCGTACGGCTCGGCGACGAACTTGGCGTACGAATCCGTCATCGTCTTGTCGTCGACGGCGAGCTTCTGGGGCAGGATCAGTTCTTTATAAGCCATTGAGCGGTTCTCCCGGTTTTCGGTCCGTTACTTAGAGTAGTACTCGACGATCAGCTGCTCGGTCACGGGGAAGGTGCACTCCTCCCGGGACGGCTCGCGGACCATCTTCGCGGTCAGGGTCGCCTCGTCGAACTCGAAGAAAGACGGACGAGTCGACTTGCGCGCGGCGGTGTCGAGGCTCAACTTGACGTTGACGTTTTCCTTGACCTTCGGGTCGAGCTGGATCAAGTCGCCCGGCGCCACTTCGTAAGCCGGGATGTTGACGTACCGGCCGTTGACCTTCACGTGACCGTGCGCCACGAGCTGCCGCGACCCCTTGATGGAGGTCGAGTAGCCGAGCCGGCGGCAGACGTTGTCGAGGCGGCACTCGAGATAGCGCAGCAGCGCCTCTCCGGTCCGTCCCGTCGCCTTGGTCGCGCGCTGGTAGAGCCGCTCGAAGGGCCGCTCCGTCATGAGGACGAGCCGGCGCAGCTTCTGCTTCTCGCGCAGCCGGATCGCGTACTCGGACGGCTTGCCCCGCTGGGGCTTCGCCACGCCGGGAGGCGTCGGACGCTTGTCCAGGACGCACTTCGTGTAGCACTTGTCCCCTTTCAGGAACAGCTTCACCTGCTCACGCCGGCAAAGCCGGCAAACGGGTCCGATATGTCGTGCCATGTCTTACACTCTCCGAGGCTTGGGCGGCCGGCAGCCGTTGTGCGGCAGCGGGGTCACGTCCTTGATGCTGAGGATATGCAGACCGGAGGTCTGCAGAGCGCGGATCGCGGTCTCGCGGCCCGGCCCGGGGCCGTTGATGAAGACGGCGACCTGCTTGACGCCGAGCTCGACCGCGCGGCGACCGACCTTCTGGGAGGTCATCTGCGCGGCGAAGGGCGTGCCCTTGCGGGTGCCTTTGAAGCCCGACGCACCGGCCGAGGCCCAGGCGATGGTATCGCCGCGCTCGTCGGTGATCGTCACGATCGTGTTGTTGAAGGAGGACTGGATGAACACCTTCGCGAAGGTTACGTTCTTCCAGCTCCGCTTGCCGCGCGGCGCGGACTTCGCGCCTGGCTTGGCTCCCGCTTCCGGGGTAGGAGCGACCAGGTTGGGCAGCTCCGGTTTCGGTTCGTCTTTCTTCTCGTCAGCCATTATCTGTATGCCTCGTTACTTCTTAGGTGCGGCGGCCGCGGACTTTCCTCCGCCGACCGTCTTACGACGGCCGCGGCGAGTGCGCGCGTTCGTCTTCGTGCGCTGACCGCGCACGGGGAGATTGCGGCGATGGCGCACGCCGCGCCAAGAGCCGATCTCGATATAGCGATGGATGTGAGCTTGAAGCACGCGCTTGAGCTCTCCTTCGACCTTATACTCCTTGGTCAAAAGGTTGTTGAGGAGGCCGACCTGGCTCTCCGTGAGATCCTTGACCTTGGTCTCAGGCGTGATCGCGCCGTTGAGCTTGCCCAGGATCTCCTTGACGTTGTTGCGGCCCACGCCGTAGAGATACGTCAGCGCCACGTCGACGCGCTTCTGCTTCGGAAGATCTACGCCCGCTACACGTGCCATGTATCGATTACCCCTGTCTCTGCTTAT
>JACRDR010000260.1 GCA_016212845.1 Elusimicrobiota bacterium | reverse complement strand
GGCCGCGCTCGCCGGGATCGGCGGCTTGCTGCCGTCGGACCGGCTCTCCTGCTTCCTCAAGCACCCGCGCGACCTCCTGCTCGAGCACAAGCTTTCGCTCCGCGGGGGCATGCGGCAGGAGCTCGACGAGGAGATCCATCTGATCGAGTCCTCGCCCATCGCCCAGCTTCTGGAGGGGCGGAAGGGCCAGCTCGTCTTCCGCGCGCCTCACCCGATCCTCTACGTGCCTCTCGCGGCGCCGGGCGAGCCCGGCTCCGCGGCGCGCGGCGTGCTGCGCCTCGAGCGCCGAAGCTTTGGCCGCCGCGCCGCGCGGCCCTTCAGCGCGACCGAGCGCGCGACGGCGGCGGCGCTCGCGACCGAGCTCGCGCAGAGCCTGCACCAGGCGGCGGTCGCGCACCGCAGCCGCGAGCAGCTCAAGCGTCTCGAGGCGCTCACCGAGCTCACCGCGATCTTCGCCTCCTCCCTCCGGGTGGAGGACGGGCTCCGCCTCATCCTCCAGGGCATCCAGCAGCACTTCGCCCTCGACCGCGTCCGCCTCTATCTCGTCGAGCGGTCGAAGGACGAGTCGGGACCGGGCCAGCCGAGCCAGCCCAAGCAGCTGCGGGGCGAGCTCTCAGTCGACGTGAAGGGCCAAGTCCGCAGCCTGAAGGCGGAGGTGATGCCTCTTATTCCGGGCTCCCACCGGTTCGTCGATCTCGTGCTCGGCGGGCGGGCGAAGGATCCTCTGCTCGAGCGCTACTTGGATACGGTGCTGCACATCCCGCTCACGGTGCAGGGACAAAGCATCGGCCTGCTCGTCGTCGACAACCTCACTTCGCAGGAGGAGATCGGCGCCGGAGACGTCGGCCTGCTGCGCTCCTTCGCGGGACAAATCGCGCTCGCGGTCGACAACGCGCGCCTCTTCGACGAAGTGCAGGCGCTCTCGCTCTACGACACCCTGACCGGCCTCCCGGTCCGCCGGTACTTCAACCAGCGCTTCCAGGAGGAGATTTACCGCGCCCAGCGCTTCGGCCAGCCGCTGTCCATCGCCCTCATGGACATCGACTACTACAAGCACGTCAACGACACCTACGGCCATCAGGTCGGCGACCAGGTGCTTCAGGAGGTCGGCCGGCTCATCCTCGCCAACCTCCGCAAGATCGACTTTCCCTGCCGCTACGGCGGCGACGAGATCATCGTTCTCCTGCCCCAGTCGCGCGAGGACGACGCCCGCGTCATCATGGAGCGCCTCGCGCAGCAGATTCGCGAGGTCCGCATCCCGGTGCCGTTCTCGAAGGCGCGGGAAGTCTCGGTGACGACCTCGATCGGCCTGGCCAGCTATCCGGAGGACGGCCGCACGACCGAAGAACTGGTGCAACGGGCCGACGAGGCCCTCTACTGGGTGAAATCCCACGGCAAGGACGGCGTGTCGTCCTACTCCGAGACGCGGCGGGGGGAGAAAGTCGAGGAGCCCGAAGCTTGATCCGACTCTTCATCGCCTTGCTGCTCGCGGCTCCGCCCGCCTGGGCCTCGCACGAGGATTTCGGCTTCGGCGCGCGGTCGTCCGCGATGGGCGACGCCATGACCGCCGCGGGCGACGATCCCGGGGCGGTCGTCTACAACCCGGCGCTCGCCTCCGGCATTACGACGCAGGAGATCATGCTCGGCGCCCGCCGCGCCTCGCTCGCTCCCGTCGGTCCGGTTCGCCACGATCAGGTGGAGGTCGCGGCGGCGACGCCGCTGAACTCGTTCCCCTGGCGCGGCGCGATCTCGCTGCACGGCTGGGCGACTAAGATCGACGCGATGCCGCTCGGCTCGGCGATGGACCCGGCGCTTCCCGGGAACTTCCCGAACCCGACGAACGACCCGACCTTCGACGGAGCCCATCCCGGCCTGTTCCAGCCGTCCCTGGACCGGTCGCTCGGCTTGACGTACGCGACCCACGGCTGGCGGGAGACGGACAACGGCATCGTCGATCTGGGCGTCACGCTCAAGGCTTTGACTCGCGCCGGCCGCGCCCTCAACGGCAGCGTCGCCAAGGCCGGCGTGGACATCGGCATGATCTACCGGATTCGCGAGCGCTACGCTCTCGCGTTCTCGGCCATCAACGTCAACGGGCCCCGCACGGACATCGGCGGCCTTCCCGATCGCGCGCCGGTGATGGTCCGTCTCGGCGTCGCCCAGAATACCCGCGGCTTCACGATGGCGCTCGACGCCGTGAAGCGCGAGGGGTCCCAGGGGCGTCAAGCCGGCTACTCCGTCGGCGCCGGCCTGGAGCGCTGGGTCCACACCGGCCGCATCGGCACCGTGGCGCTGCGCGCCGGCCTCAATATGGGCCGCGCCTCGAAGGCCGGTTCGCTCGGCGTCGGCTGGCGCGCTCTCGGAGCCCAAGTCGATTACGCCGCCCTCGCTCCCATCGAGAGCGGTTCCCGCTGGGGCCACGCGGTGAGCCTCGTTTTCCGGTTCGGCTCCTGGGACCCCGACCGCGAGTTCGAGCGCCTGCTGGGCTCCGAGATCCGGTACCGGCAGGAGCTCGCGCACGCGCTCGACACCGCCGAGGTCAAGCAGTGGAAGCTGGCCGAGGAACTGCGCCGCCTCCGGCGCTCGCTCGAGGACCTCCAGGCCGAGCTGAACACGCGGGCGCAGGGCGAGGCCGACGCGCAGCAGCGCTACCGCGCCGCGAAGGAAAAGATCCGCGATCTCGAAATCAAGGAACAGGAAGCCCAGCGCAGCCTCGAGGCGTTGGAGAAAGACCGCAAGGTCATCGTCGAGCAGTCGAAGGAGGTCCTCTTCCGCGAGGACTGGCGCGCCTACCAGAAGCAGAAGCTGCAGGGCATACCGGACATCGTGCTCCTCGAGCGGGTGAAGCAGCTCCTGCGGCAGTATAAGGACACCGGGGCCGACCTCTCCGAGGCCAACCAAGAGCTCCGACGCCTGCTGCTCAACCTCCAGAATCCCCAGTAGAGTCAATTTGGGGACTGTCCCCAAATTGACTCCGTAACAGAGTCGTAATCATTTTCC
>JACRDR010000259.1 GCA_016212845.1 Elusimicrobiota bacterium | reverse complement strand
CTGAGTCTCCGTCAGAGGGATGGGCTCGTCGCGAACGCAGACCTCGCGGGTCGCGGCCACGAGGCCGATGTCGTGGAACACGAGCTTCTCGGCCGCGGGCGGCGCGAGCAGGCGGCGCAGCATCGCGCGGATGCGGGCGACCAGCTCCTCGGACTCGATGGGTTCCGCCAAAAATTCGTCCGCGCCCTTGCCGAGAGCCGCCACGGTCGCCTCGTCCCCGCCCTTCCCGGAAAGCACGAGCACGGAGGTGTCGGCGAGCCGGGCGTCGGCGCGGATCTTTTCGACGACGGCCGCCTCCTTCTCCCCGAACGCCGCGACGTCGAGCACGATGAGGTTCGGCATCGGCAAGGCCTTGAGCTTCGCCCAGGCGAGCTCCGGCTTCGCCACCGAGACGAGCCTCGGTGCGCGGTCCGCGAGCGCATGGCGCGCCGCCTTGTTAGGCTTTTGCCGTCCGCCGATCAGCAGTAGGTACGGTTGCATTATTCGTGTCCGTCTTCGCCGGTCCGGCGACCGGCAGCGTAAAGTGAAAAGCGCTTCCCTGCCCGGAGGTGCTCTCGGCCCAGATCGTCCCTCCGTGCGCCTCGACGAACTCCTTGCACAAGGACAGGCCGAGGCCGCTGCCGCCCTTGCGGCTCTGCCCGTCGCCGAACTGGCGGAAGCGCCCTACAATGTTGGGGAGCTGGTCGGCCGGGATGCCCGTGCCGTTGTCCCTCACGGTGACGCGAATCGCGTCGCCGTCGGCGCGCGCCTGCAGCGCGACCGCTCCGCCCGCCGGAGTGAACTTGAGCGCGTTGAACACCAAGTTGGCGACCACCTCGCCGATCGCGTTGCCGTCGCAGACGGCGCTCAGCCGCTCGCCTCCCTGGTCGAAGGTGAGGCGCAGGCCCTTTTCCTCCGCGACGCGTTCGAGCAGCCGCCGGCTCTCATCGAGCAGGTCGACGACGTTGGTCTCTCGGAAGTTGAACTGCATCCGGCCCGCGCGCAAGCGCTCGAGATCGAGGAGGTTGTTGACGAAGCGGGTCAGCTCGCGAATCCCCGCCTCGATGACGCGGAGATCCTCCTCGACGCCGGCCGGGATGTTCGCCTCGAGCTGCCGCGCGTGATAGGCGGCGCTGGTCACGGCGGCGAGCGGCGAGCGCATGTTGTGGCTCACCGCCTGGAGGAAGCGGTCGCGCATCTGCTCGAGCTCGCGCAGCTGCGCGGCCATGCGGTTGAGCTCCTTGCCGAGCTGGCCGAGCTCGTCGCGCCGGCGCACCTCGACGGACGTGTCGAACTTTCCGCCGCCGATCTCGCGGGCGGCGCGGCTCAAGTCCTCGATGGGACGGGTCAGGTTCCAGGCGAAGAGCCACGCGGCGAGCACCGCCACGACGAGGACGCCGCCGCCGATGACGACGAGCTCGCTGATGAGCTCGCGCAGCGCCGCCTCGAGCTCCCGGTCGAGAGACTCGGCGTCGTAGTCGACGACGGCGGAGCCGAAGCGCTTGCCGCCGCTGGTCACGGGGACGGCGCCGCGGAGACGGCGCCTGCCGTCGAGCTCATCGGCGCGCCAGGAGATGCGCGCGGATTCGTTGGCCTCTTTGATGAAGGCGTCGGCGGTAGCGTCGGCCGCGGCCGAGTAGTCCCCCTGAAGGAAGCGGGAGTGGATCTGCACGCGGCCCTTCAAGTCCCAGAGCGCCATCCCGAGCACCTGGTCGGACTTCATCCAGGCGCCGAGGTAGCTGAGGAGGATGCGCTCTTCCTTCGCGTCGAGGGTGGCTTCGCTGATGCGGGCGAGCTTTTCGAGGGCGGCGGTGCGCTCGCGCTGGATCTGCTCGAGCAGCGCGACGCGCTGACGTGCGTAGACCACCGATAGGACCAGCGCCATCGTCCCGGCGATCAACAGCGTCGTCAGCCCCGCTAGACGGAGACGGAGGGGCATAACGAATTGCAGTATAGGAGGGTATGACAACATCGGCAAGGCCTTGTCACAACGGCGATATGCCCCCACCCGCCGTTGCCGTGTCATAAGTCCTACCTCTATTGCTTACACCAAAGGGGTTGTATAGAATGACCCCAATGTCCCGCTCCCTCTACGGGCTCGTCGGCGCCGTCTTGGCCTGCTGCCTCGGCCTCATCACCGCCTTTCTCGGCAGCGGCTGCATCTCCTTCCCCACCCAGACCTACGTCCAGCCCGTCAATAACCTCGACGTCGAGAAGCGCATCGCGATCCTCCCCTTCGAGTCGCGACACGCCGACGGGCAGGCGATGGCCGATCAGTTCGTCACCGAGTTCATCGGCACCGGATTTACCGTCGTCGACCGCAACATCGTCGAGGGCGCGGCCAAGAACCTCGGCATCGACCTCAGCGGCCGCGTGCTCGAGCCCGCCGAGATGACGAAGCTCGCCGAAAAATCCAAGGTGGACTCCTTCGTCTTCGGCACGATCAACGCCGAGCCCGAAAAGCAGGGCGGCACCATCCTCTCCGTTTCCCTCCGCATGGTCAACGCCAAGAACGGCGAGGTGATCTTCTCGTCGACGTTCAAGAACGAGAAGGAGCTCCCGGCCTACCAGATCCCCAAGACCATGATGTCCCACATCCGGTCGAAGGTGAAGAGCTCGGTCAAGAAGAAGCAGAAAGAGCAGAAGCGCAAAGAGCGCGAGCTCAAGGCCAAGCAGGCCGCCGCCTCCGAGAAATAGGCGCCCATGGACCTATTCTCCGTCATCGGCCTCGTCGGGGGCCTCGGGATGTACGCCTGGGGCATCATCGAGGGCGGCTCGATCGGCGCCTTCGTCAACGCCCACGGCATCCTCCTCGTCATGGGCGGCACGATCTTCGCCACGATGATCTACTGCCCGATGCAGGGCTTCGTGACCGCGCTCAAGGGCGGCCTCATGGTGTTCAAGTCGCCCAAGACCGTCGACCCGACCCGCGCCATCGACATCATGAGCAGCCTGGTGCGGGGCGCGCGCCAGCTCGGGCCCGAGGCGGTCGAGGCCGAGATCCGCTCCGTCGCCGACGACGGCTTCTTCCTGCGCGCCTACAAGACCTGCCTCTCGAGCCCCGACGAGCACGCGGCCCGCAACGTCCTCGAGCGCGAGATCATCCAGACCGGCAACCGCCACCGCGAGATCGTCAACATCTACAAGACGCTCGGCACCATCTCTCCGATGATGGGGCTGATGGGCACCGTCATCGGCATCGTGTCGGTGCTCCGCAACATCTCGGACCCCAGCATGGTCGGCTCCTCCATGGGCGTCGCGATGTCCACCGCCTTCTACGGCATCCTGCTCTCCGGCCTCATCTTCACGCCGATGGCCGGCAAGCTGCGGCTGCGCAGCATCTCCGAGCTGCTTTCCAAGGAGATCATCATGGAAGGCATGCTCGCGCTGCAGTTCACGAACGATCCCCCCTCCACCCTCGAGCGGAAGCTCCTGAGCTACCTCACCGCCACCACCATCGGTTCGCGCGCGAAGAGCGCGGCCTGATGCACGTCCAGCACGAAGAAGAAGGCGAGAACGCCGTATGGGCCATCACCTACGGCGACCTCATGAGCTATCTCATGATCTTCTTCCTCTTCGTCTACGCCTTCGAGGCGCAGAAGCCCGAGCAGAAGATCGAGCTCATGCAGGCGATCCAGGAAAATTTCAGCGGCAAGAAGCCGCAGACCGCCCCGCCGCCGGCGCCGCCGCCCCCCTTCGAGGACGAGCTCGCGGCCGCCACCGAGCTCGAGCAGAAGCTGCGGCTCGCCAAGCTCCAGGACGTCGCCGACGTCGAGTCGAACGATCTCGTCGTGCGCGTCACGCTCAAGGAAAGAATCCTCTTCCCGTCGGGCGGCGCGGAGCTGCTGCCGGGCGCCGACAAGGTCCTGCACGAGTTCGCGGAGGTCGTGAGGCCCATGCCCAACGACCTGATGGTGGAAGGCCACACCGACGACATCCGGATCTCCCGCAAGCTGTCCTACAAGTCGAACTGGGAGCTCTCGATGGCGCGCTCGCTCAACATCATCAAGTATCTGGTCGACATCGAAGGGTTGAGCCCGACGCGCCTGGCGGGCGTCGGCTACGGGGAGTTCCGGCCGCTCGTGCCCAACACGTCGGCCGCCAACCGCGCGCAGAACCGCCGCATCGAGCTCACCATCCTAAGGAAGCGGCGGAAGCAGGCGTCGGTCCCGAAAGCCGCCCATCCCGCCCCCGAGCACCACTCGGGGCACTAGCGCGCGGCGGGAGCCGCGGAAGGCTGGGCGCCGCCGGCGGGGGCCCGGTTGATGCTTCCGGAGGCCTCGAGGCGCTGAACAATGTCGACGATCTTGAGGAAGTCGTCCTCGACGACCTCGGGCGACAGCGGCGGCGTGAAGCTCACTTGCTCGCGAAGCACGTCCCCCAGCTCCGCGCCGATTTTCTGGCAGACGCGGTCGAGGTCCGGCTCCGGGCGGCGCTTGAGCACGCGGGCGAGCGTGATGACCGACGCCTCGCGCACGATGCGGAGCAGCGAGCGGTCGTCGTAGCGGAAAAGGTCCTCGAACTCGATCACGCTCTCGCGGATCTGCTGCGCGAAGCCCGGGTCGGCGCGCCCGACGTCCTCGAGCACGGCCGCGCGGGTCGCGGAGTCGATGCGCTGCAGGATCTTCGACATCTTGCGCACGCCGCCGTAGGCGAAGCCGAGCTTGGCGCGGATCTGCGCCTCCATCTTCCGGATCGCCTCGGGATTCGAGTAGCGCACCTGCCGCGACTGCATCACGATGTCGCGGCGCTTCTCGCGCGGGAACATCGCGAGCGCGCGGGCCGCGAGCGGCCGCGGCAGGCACTCGAGCACGCTCGTGACCAGGACCGGGTTCACGTTGGTCAGCGCCTGCACGAGGCCGGCGATGTTGTCGTCGTTGATGAAGTCGAAAAGAGGCTCGTCGCCCTCGCCCGCGCCCGCGATGCGCACCGTCGCCTTCTCGGCGGGTCCTCCTCCCGAAGAAGCGCCGCCGCCCATCGGGCTCGGGCCCATCATCGCGACCGAGCCGCCGGAACCCTTGCCCACGGCGTCGGCGAGCCGCTTCAGCGAGCCGCGGAACGGCCCGAATAGGAAAAGCAGGAAGAGAAAGCCGAGGATGAGGAGGCCCGCCCAGGCGGCTTCGGACGCGTACGCGAGCGCGGCGAGCGGGCCGGCCTGGAAGCTCTCGATCTCGAGGCGGTCGCCGCCCTCGGGGTCGATGTCGAGGATCTCCCCGGCGATGCGGCGCGCCTTGTCGAGCCTAGCGCCCGAGAGACGCACGCCGACGTAGATCGTCGCGGCGATTCTTCGCTCGGCCACGAGGCGCACGCCGCCCTTCTCCTTCTTCGTGACCTCTTGGTCGACCGGCACGCCCGGCAGGACGAACTCTTTTCCGCTTCCGCCCTCGCTCTTCCCCTTCTCGGTGACGATGAGCTCGACGGAAACGACCGGGATGACCTCCTTCGTGTGAAGAAGTCCCGTGAGCGCCTCGCGCAGCCGCTCCTCGAGCGTGCGCTCGAGCGCGGCCTTCTGCACCTGCAATTCGGGCGGAAGCGAGACCTTCGCGGCGCCGGGCGCGGCGAACGACGGCACGGCGAGCATCGCCGCGAGCAGGGCTCCCTGGATCACGCCCGGAGTATAACGGCCCCCCCCGATTCTGTCAATTACGCCTTTATTTCAGGCCGCGGCCAGCTCCGCGGGGACGTAGCGCGTCAGCGCGTCCACGAGCAGGTCGAACATCGGGCCGTGGAGGTTGACGCGCAGCTCGAGCTCCTTGAGCGTGAGCGCGCGGCGCTCGGACACGAGTCCTCGCCAGCGCCGCACGGACAGGCGGAAGCGGCGCAGCGCCGCGTCGTCCGCCGAAGGCGGCGGCAGGTCGAGACGGGCGGGCTCTCCCGCCGGGGCCGACAGGTTCACCGAGACCTTCACGGCGCCGTTCTCGCGCCGGACGAAGAACGCCGCGGGCACCGGCGCTCCCGCCTCGCAGGCCAGCACGACGGGCAGCCACTCGGGATCGAGCGCGGCGAGGCTCAACTGGATGGTGCGATGCACCCGGCCCATCGTCGGCATCGACAGAGACGCCATCTCGGCGAGCTCCTGCACGCCGAGCCCGACGTCGAAGCCGCGAAGCACCGCGAGCCAGGTGCGCACCGGCAGGCGATGACGGCCGATCCAGCGTCCCGCGGCCTCGCGAAAGGAGTACTTGCAGCCGGGACAGCGGCGGCCGCCGTCGCCGAGCTTGTAGAGCCGGCCGGACGCGCAGCGCGGACACCGCGTCGGCGCGCTCGCGTAGGCGGCCGTAAGACGGCTCGCGGCCTCCTCCTCTCCGGCCTTGAGCGCGCCGCCGAGCTGGGCCATCGCCCCCAGCCAGCCGAGTCTCGCCTGCGTCGAGTCGTGCAGCATGATTCCTCCGTTCCGGGCTTGCTGGAAGGATGCTGAAAATTTCCGGAAAGCGCCGCGAAAGCGCGCTTCAAGATAAATAAGCTAGTTGCTGTCACGCTTTTTCACAGAAGGCCTTCAAGACTTTCCGGCGCCTTGAAGACGGGAGGCGGCCGAACCGTTGCGCGCGGCAGAGGCATGAAAACCCGCTCTCCCGCCGTCCGACGCAGCGTCCTGCACGCCGCCGCCGCCAGGCCGCTTCCCGAAAGCGAGAGCGCGTTCTTCGAACCGCTGCACGCGGCGTACGCGGGTCTCTGCGCCGCGCTCTATAATTTCGCGCCGTTGTCGGGCCACCCGGGAGGGAGCCTCTCCTCGGGGCGAATCGCCGAGGCCCTCCTTTTCGAGAGCATGGACTACGACTTCACCCGGCCCGGCGCGCCGGGCGCGGACCTCCTGGTCTACGCCGCCGGCCACAAGGCGCTGGGGCTCTACGCGCTTTGGGCGCTGCGCAACGAGCTCGTGCGCATCGGGGCTCCCGAGCGCCTGCCCGACGTTGGGCTCCAGCTGCGGCTCGAAGACCTGCTCGGCTTTCGGAAGAACCCGTCTCAGGCGACCCCGCTGACGCGAGCCCTGGGCGCG
>JACRDR010000267.1 GCA_016212845.1 Elusimicrobiota bacterium | reverse complement strand
CCGAGCGCGAAAAGTTCAACGCGATCGTCGGCGAGATCGACGAGCTGTGGCGCAAGCGGCGCCCGGTGCTCGTCGGGACGCGCTCGATCGAGAAATCCGAGCGGCTCGCCGGTCTTCTGCGCGAGAAGGGCATCCCGCATCAGGTCTTGAACGCGAAGTACCACGAGATGGAGGCGCAGATCATCGCGCAGGCCGGCAAGTCCGGACAGGTGACGATCGCCACCAACATGGCCGGCCGCGGCACCGACATCATCCTCGGCGGCTACCCGCCGGAGCCCGACGACTCGAAGCTCGTCGTGAGCCTCGGCGGCCTGCACGTGCTCGGCACCGAGCGCCACGAGGCGCGCCGCATCGACAACCAGCTCCGCGGCCGCTGCGGCCGCCAGGGCGACCCCGGCTCTTCCCGCTTCTACCTCGCGCTCGACGACGAGCTGATGCGGCTCTTCGGCTCCGACCGGCTCTCCCACATCATGGAGAAGCTCGGCATGGAGGAAGGCGAGGTCATCGAGAGCGGCCTCGTCACCCGCCAGATCGCCGGCGCCCAGCGCCGGGTCGAGACCCACAACTTCGACATCCGCAAGCAGCTGCTCGACTACGACAAGGTCCTCAACAAGCAGCGCGAGCGCGTCTACAAGCGCCGCAACGACATCCTCGACGGCGCCGACGTCTCACCGCTCATCCAGGAGATGATCGCCGAGATGGTCGAGGACAAGGTCGACCTCTGGGCCGACAAGGAGAAGCATCCCGAAGAGTGGGATATGGAGAGCCTGAGCGCCTGGCTCACCCGCACCTTCGACGCCGACTACTCGATCCCCGACGACGAGCTCAACCGGATGACCTCCGAGACGCTCAAAGACGAGCTCCTCGAGCTCGTGAAATCCCGCTACCAGGCCCGCACGAAGGACTTCGAGGGCTACGACTTCAAGGACTTCGAGCGCATGGTCCTCCTGCAGATGATCGACCAGGCGTGGAAGAACAACCTCTACGATCTCGACCACCTGAAGAAGTCGATCGGTCTGCGCGCCTACGGCCAAAAAGACCCGCTGATCGAGTACCAGAAGGAGTCCTTCGAGCTCTTCAACGCGATGATCTCGCGCATCTCCGAGCAGACTGTCGAGTACCTCTTGAAGATTCAGGCCCCGCCCAAGCGCGCCGAGGCTCCGCCGAAGATGCACGCGGAGCACCCGAACCCGGACGGCGGAGCCGCGGAGCCGTCCGCGCACGCGCCGTCGGCGCCGCCTCCGGCCGCTCCCAGAGGCGGAGACCTGCTGCGCAAGCCCGCGTCCAAGCCGAACCCGCAGATTCAAAAGATCGGCCGCAACGACCCCTGCTACTGCGGCAGCGGCAAGAAGTACAAGAAGTGCCACGGTGTCGGCGTCGCATAACGAGTCGGACTGCGGCTCGCCGGTCCCGCTCCGCTCCGTCGCCGCCGCCGTCGTCGTCCCCGGCGTCTTCCTCGGCCTGACTCTTCCTCCGCTCGGGCTCTGGCCCGTCGCCTGGCTCGGGCTCGCCCCGCTCCTCGTCGCCGCCCGCATGGCCCACACGCGCGGGCGCGCGTTCCTGCTCGGCTGGCTCGGCGGCGCCTCGTTCTTCGCGGTCACGATGTACTGGATCTACTCCACGTGCCGCTTCGCGGGCGTGCCGGTGCCGGTCTCGATCGTCGCTTGGGCCGCGCTCGTCTCGTTCCTCGCGCTGACGTGGGGCCTCTTCGGCGTCCTCGTGAAGGAAGCCGCGGGCGCGGGCGAGGAAGGCTGGCCTTGGGCCTGCGCGATCGCGTGGACCGCGATCGAGTTCCTCTGCGCGCGCTTCACGCCGAGAGTCGGCGGCGATCTCCTCGGCTACACGCAGTGGCGCTTCCTGGCCATGCTCCAGCCGTCGTCGTGGTTCGGGCCGCACGCGCTCGGGTTCTTGATCGTGCTCGTCAACGGTGTCTTCGCCTCGTGGATGCTCGACCGCCGGCTGGCCCGGCCCGTGCCCAAGAACGTCCCCATCGCCTGCGGTCTCGCCCTCGCGTGGCTTCTGGGAGGCGCGATTTCGCTCGGCTTCGCGTCGCCGCCGCGCGGGCTCCTGCGCAAGGTCGCGATCCTTCAGCCGAACATCGATCAGTACGAGAAGTGGGATTCGGGGCAGGCGGCGCACATCAAGGGCGTCATCGACGGGCTGCTCGCCCGGGCCTCGGAGGCCCAGCCCGCGCTCATCGTGTGGCCGGAGACCTCCGTCCCCGGCTGGCTCGACGAGCCTAAGAACATGGACTGGGTCGCGGCCTGGGCGAAAAGAAGCGGCACCTATCACCTCGTCGGCGCGCTTCTCGAGGAGAACGGGAAGCGATTCAACGCGGCGGTGCTCGTCGATCCCGCGGGGAAGGTCGCGGGCCGCTACGCCAAGCGCGAGCTCGTGCCCTTCGGCGAGTACGTCCCGTTCCGAAGCCTCGTGCAGCCGTGGGTCGGCATCCTTTCGCAGATGGGCGACATGGATCCCGGCGAAAAAGTTCAGCTTCCGCTGGAAACGCCGGTCGGCCGGATCGGGGTGACGCTCTGCTACGAGGCGGTGTTCCCGCGCTGGAGCCGTTCGGCCGCGTCGCTCGGCGCGCGCGTCCTCGTCAACATCACCAACGACGGCTGGTATAAGGACACGTGGGGCCCGCTGCACCATTTCCGGACGAACGTGTTCCGCGCCGTCGAGAATCGCGCGCCGGTGATCCGCTCCGGCAACACCGGCGTCTCGGCGGTCATCGATCCGTGGGGACGCATCCAGACGAAGCTCGACCTGATGAAGGAAGGCGTGCTGATCGGCGAGCTCGCCGGCGCGGACGCGTTCCCCGAGGGCTCGCTCTACTCCCGGCTCGGCGACTGGTTCGGCTGGCTGTGCACCTCGGTCTTCGCCGCGCTCGCGGCGCTCGCGATCAAGCGCCGGCTATAAGCAGCGCTGCTGCTGGCACCATTCCTCGTCGCCGGGCGGCGGCGGGGGGGGCGTCCCGGGATCGCCGGGCGGGCCGGGCGGCGCGGGGGGGGCGGGCGGCGGATCGGGAGGAGGCTCCGGATCGCCCTCGGACTCACCACCGCCGCCGACCACGCCTCCTCCGTCCGTCGGCGGATCTCCTTCGACGGTCGAAGTCGGATCGGCGGTGGTACCGCCTTCGGACTCACCGCCGCTGCTGACCACGCCTCCTCCGTCCGTCGGCGGGTCACCTTCGATCGTCGACGTCGGATCGGCGGTCGTACCGCCCGCGGACTCGCCGCCGCTGGTGACCACGCCTCCTCCGTCCGTCGGCGGATCTCCTTCGATGGTCGAAGTGGGGTCTTCGGTCGTTCCGCCGTTTGCGGTCGTGGGATCGGACGTCGTGCCGGTGGTCTGATCGGGGCAGCAGTGGGGGTGCGACCACGGACAGCAAAGCGGGTTGCCTGGGGGACAGCACCAGTCCTGGACGTCGCCGCCGGTCGTGGCGTCGGTGCCTTCGGTCGCGCCCTCCGTCGCGCCCTCCGTGGTGTTCGTCCCTCCGGTCGAGTCCACCGCGATGAGGTCGACGCCGGTCGTGGCGTTGCCGGTCGTAGCGAAGTCCGTGGTGGTCCCGCCGCCGTTCGCGCTGGTGGCCGTCGTCGCCGTGGTCGGCGGGTCCCCGCCGTTGGTCGACGGCGTATCTCCCGTCGTATTCGTCGCGCCCGAAGTGGTCGGGCCCGCGGTGGTCGGGCCCGCGGTGGTCGGACTCGCCGTGGTCGGGCCTGAGTTGGTCCCGGTCGTGGAGCTTCCCCCGGCGGTGGTCCTTCCAGGATTCCACGGACAACGCGGGCTGCTCTTGCACGCGTCCTCGCAGTCCTTCGTCATCCCGAGCTTGTCGCACGCGTCCACCGGGTCGCAGTTGTTGTTGACCAGGCATTCCTTCTCGAGCTTGTCGCGCTTGGGCTTGGGCATCGCCGCGAAAATCGATTTCAAGTAAGCGGCGGCGTTCACGTCGGGGCCCGCGGTCTTGAGCTTCTTGAGCTCGGCGGCGTCGTGCGCGTCGCCGCCGCCCGTCGTGTTCTGCTTGGGGGCGTCGGGAGAGGCGCTGCCCGAGCTCCCCGAGCCGGGCGAGGCCGCCTTCACGTCGCCGAACGCCGAGGCGGCCGCGCCCTTGCCCTTCGGCTTGGCGCCCATCGCCTGGGACGCTCCGGGGCCGCCTCCGGCCGCGCCGCCCGGGCGCCCGCCGGAGCCTCCGGCGACTCCGCGCACTAGCGGACGTCCGGCCTGGTTCTTGTCGGCCTCGACGATGAGGGCGTAGCGCAGTTGTTCGGCGGTCTTCGGCGAGGCCAAGAGGTTCTGCGCGAGGCTCCGGAGCTCCGGCCCGCCGTGCTGCGCCACCTGCTCGAGAAAACCCTTGAACGTCTTGGTATCGCGCAGGGCGCGGGTCAGTTCGGCCTTCAGGGGCAGGGGCAGCTTGGAATCCGCGAGCAGCTGGCGCTCGAAGCGGCGCGCGACGTACTTGTCGCGATGCTCGAGCAGGGAGTCGAGGTCGGAGAAGGACAAAGGCTTTCGCTTGTCCGGCGGCAGGGACGACTCGGAGGAGCCGACGCCGAGCAGGCGGCGCATGCGGATGTCGCGGCGGAGCGCGGCGGACATCCCGGACCCTCCGGCGCCCTCGCTTCTCGACGGCATCGGCGCGATCGAGCCGGCGCCCTCGGGCCCGGCGGCTCTCTGGGCGCCGTAGCCGGCCCACAGCGCGAGCGCGGCCAAGATCGCGACGGCGGCGGCGGCCGCGCGGCGGCGCGCGGGAGGAAGCTTGAGGAGCGGCTCCATGGGATGGAAGCGATAGTGTGCGCTCGCGCGCGAAGGTTGTCAACGCCTGAACTTGACGGCGGAGCCGGGCGGCCGCATACTGCGTGCGGCGATGCGGAACTCTCCTTATTATGCCGGGGCGCCGGCGGACTGGCTGTTGGCGGGCGGAGCGTCCTTGGCGGTCGTCGCGGCGCTGGCGCTCGCGGGTCCGAGGCAGGCCGCGGCCGCGCTCGGGGTCATCGGCGTCGCGAGCTGGCTCGCGCACTGGCCCCATCTCGCGGCTTCCTACTACCGGCTCGCGTTCTGGCGCCCGCATTGGGAAGCCTACCCGTGGGCCGTGTGGGCCGCGCCGGCCGTCGTCTTGTTCGGAACCTTCGCCGCGTTCACGTCTCCCGGGGCTTTCGCGCCCGCCTGGGCGTGGCTCGCGGTTTGGTGGCTGTCGTTCCACGTGGCCGAGCAGGCCGCCGTGCTCTCCGAGGCGTATTCCCGGCGCGCGGGCCGCGCTTTCGGCGCGCGCGAGCGCGCGTGCCTGCGAGCCGGCGTCTTCGCGCTCGCGGCTTGGCATGTCGCCGCGCTCGAAGGCGTCGCCGGCCCGGCGCGCCTCTTCGGACTGGAACTGCCGTCGGCGCGATTCCCCGCGGAGTTCGCGCTTCTCGCGGCGGGAGCCGGAGCCTCGGCGCTCGCCGGCTGGTTCGCGCTGCTGCTGCAGGGCGGCGCGCCCGCGCCGATCGTCCTCCTGCCTCCGGCTGCGCTCGCCGTCTGGTTCGGGGCGGCGGGCCGGGTCGCGGGCGCTCGCGAGGCGCTCGCGGTGTTCCACGGCGCGCAGTATCTGCTTCTGTGCGGCGCGTGCCAGGTGCGCGAACAGCTCGAGCAGACCCACTCTTCGGATCGGCTTTCGGAGACGCTGCGCTGGCTCGCGATCGTGACCGCGGGAGGCTTGTTCGCCGGCGCCGCGCTTCCGGGGGCGGCCGCGCTCGCGGGAGTCGACTTCTCGTTCGCCTTCGCGATCTCGTGGTCTTCCGCCCAGCTCTATCACTTCATGGTCGACGCGGTGCTGTGGCGCTGGGAGGATCCCGCGATGTCCGGGCGCGTCGTCGGACCCGCCGTCACGGAGGCCGCGTGAAGGCGCTTCTCCTCGCCGCGGCGTGCGCGTTCGCCGCCGAGCCCTCGGGCGAGCGTCTGGTGCTCGAGACGGCGTACGGCGACGTGGTGATCGGGCTCTTCCCCGACGCGGCGCCCAAGACCGTCGATCAAGTCCTGAGGCTGGCGAAGGCCGGCGCGTACGACACGACCTCGGTCTATCGCGTCGCGCGCGGGCGCTACGTCCAGCTCACCGCGGTGCGCGGCCGGCGCGAGGCGCTGACCGGGGAGCAGGCGTCGGCGCTGCGGAAGCTCCCGCTCGAGGCGTCGCTCAAGCACGAGCGCGGCGTCTTGTCGATGACGCATCCGGCGAACGACCCCAACGGCGGCGAGAGCTCCTTTTCGATCATCCTCGGCCCCGCGCCGCACCTCGACGGGCGCTTCACGGTCTTCGGCCGGGTCGAGGAAGGCTGGGACGTGCTGGACGCG
Organism: Elusimicrobiota bacterium; assembly: GCA_016212845.1. Classification (GTDB taxonomy): domain Bacteria; phylum Elusimicrobiota; class Elusimicrobia; order UBA1565; family JACRDR01; genus JACRDR01. The sequence goes on along the minus strand of JACRDR010000267.1, from coordinate 1,828 downwards.
ATCGAGACGGTAGGCGCGGACGGGGAGGGCCGCCCCGCTCACCGCGTCGAAATCACACGCGCGCTCGCCGTCGAACCCGCGCGTCTCGCCGAGCGGCCGCGCGGGCGCCCGTGGCGTCCCGTGAATCCGTGGACCGCTCCCATCGTGCAGGGGCTCCTGGCCGCGATCGTGCTGCTCGGCGCGGCCGGGAAGCTTCTGCCGGGCTCGAGCCGCTCGGCGTCGGCGATCGGCGCGCTCCTGGCCGCGGCCGCGCTCCTCGCGCAGGCGGTGCCGGGACCGGCCTGGTCGCGCGTCCTGGCGCTCGCCGCCGTCGGCGCCGCGGCGTGGGCGATGCGCGGGTTGGATCTTCCGTTCGGCTTTCCGACCGCGTCCTCACCCGCGCCCGCGCCCCTGAAGAAGGAGGAAGTTCCCCCGCCGCCTCCGGCGCCCGTCCTGCCGAAGAATCCGTTCTGGCCCGAAGGGAAGTAACTAATCTTTCTGAGCGGCAACCATCGCCTTGAGGTGCCCGAGCGAGTCGGCCAGAGCCCTCATCGCCTCGACCGCTCCTTTGCTGCCGTCGACCGCTCCTTCGGTCCGGTCGATCGGTTTGGAGTCGGCCTTCGTCGACTGCTTCCAGCCGACCGCGGAGTCCTCCAGGGCGAACTGAGTCGCCTGCACCGACATGAAGAGCGAAAGGCCGTTGGGCAGGCCGTAGGCGCCGATTTCTCCCAGCGCGGCGACTTCCTTCTTGAAGGCGTCGAGTTCCTTCTGCACTTCGGAAGCGAATTCGGTTCCGGGATTGGACGCGAACGAGTCCCAGGCGCCGGTAGCGCGCTCCAGACGCTTCGCGGCGTCCGCCGGAACCGGGTTTTCCAGGAACTCCTTGAGCTTGGCATAGAGCGCGTGTTCGGGAGCGGACGCGGGCTTCTCCGGACTCGACTCATCGAGCTTCTTGAGCGCCGCGAGCGCCGCCTGCAGATCCTTGTCGGACTTCAGCGTATCCCGCAAAAAGGACATTTGCTCCGATTGGAAGCGTAAGGCGCGCCCCAGACCCGGCACCACGTGCTCGTCGTGGCAAAGCGGAAGGTCCGCGAACGGGCCCTTGAGGCACTTTCCCGCCGCTTCGAGCCGCTCCGCGGCCGCGACGAGTCCATTCGACGGCCCGTCGTCTTTGGCCAGCCAATCGTCCAGCTCGTCCAAAACGATCGAGGTCTTTCGCGCTTCGGCGAGATTCGACTGGGCGAACAGAGCCCGGACGCTCCCCGCGGATTGATCGAAGCTTTTGGATAGAACTTGGGAGTCGGCGACGTCTTTGCTCGACCAGACGACGGCGGCCTGCAGGGCGTCGAGACCCGGCCGCATCGCGGAATGATCGAGCAGGCGGCCGATGCCCTGGACGCGTTCCAATACCGCCTGCAGCTGAGCCTTGGTCGGCTTCCCTTTCGAGTCGGGAACCGTGAGACACAAGAAGCGCTCGGGCTGCGTGCGCGTGCCCGCGCGCAGCGGCTGCGTCGGAGGCGCGCAGCGCAGCGGCGGGGCGGTCGTTCCCGGTTTGTCGGGCGACGCACCCGAACCGAACATGCCGGAGGCTCCCTTCTTGATGGACGGGCCGTCGCCCGGCACGTCGGGGATGCGCGGCAAGGTCGGCACCGGCTTGTCGCCGGGCGCCGCGCCGCCGCCGCGATCGACGAGCGGTCCCGTCGTGCCCGGTCCGCCGGCCGCTCCCCAGCGGCGAGGGTTTTCGGGTCCGGTCTTGGGCTTGGCGGCCGCCTTGCCGAGAAAGCCGCGGACGTTCTCGAGGAAGCGGGCGAGAAAGCTCTGCGGCGGCGCCGTGGCGGGCGGCGAAGGG